>JBKJQM010000442.1:0-3827 GCA_046594005.1 Mycobacteriales bacterium | reverse complement strand
ACCAGGCGGCGGTCTGGAAGGTCTCGGCGACCGCCGACCACGGCAGCGAGGCGAAGCCGCCGGAGCGGTCCGCCTCGGGCAGGTACGCGATGGCGTGCAGGACGCCGTCGACGCGGTTCCACCCGGCGGCGCGCACCGCAGCCTCGAGGCCGGTGAGGTCGTCGGGCAGCGTCACGTCCAGCTCGAGGACGTCGGCATCGACACCGAGCCGGGGCGCGACCCGGCTGGTGATCGACAGACCGCGGCAGAGCGGCGAGGTCAGCAGCACCTCGGCGCCCTGCTCGCGCGCGACGCGTACGACGCTGCTGGCGATCGAGGCCTCGGTCAGCACCCCGGTCACCAGCAGGCGACGGCCCTCGAGCAGCCCGCCGCTCAGCAGGGCTCCTCGTGGGACGTGACGGCGGCGCGCTCGGCCATCGACGCGAGCCGCGAGCCGAGGACGTGCAGGGTGTCGGCGCGCACCCGGTAGACCCGCAGGTTCGCGCAGACCGTGCTGTCGACGAGCATCGACTGGCGCAGCACACGCAGGTGGTGGGACACCAGCGGCTGCGACATGCCGGTCGCCGTGACCAGGTCGCGCGTGCACAGCTGCTGGTCGGTGAGCAGCCGGAGCAGCTCGATCCGCCGGGGCTCGGCCAGCGCGTTCAGGACCGCGGTGTTGTCCACGCTGCCCGCCTCGCCCTCGATCTCGATCACGCTGGGAGACAACCACAGCCGGCGTCACCCACCACCGGAGCGCCACCTACGCTGCTGATCGGCCTCATGCTCGTGGGCCGGCTCGGGCCGGTCACACTGGCGTCGGCGATCGCGCTTCGGTCGCGCCCGGTCCTGTACCGCCTGCCCCGAGGAGCGACGTGGACGCCGAGCGCGTGCAGGAGCCGTCCGGGGTGCTGACCTCGGCGTGCGCGCGGCTGCGCTGACATGACGGCGACCTCCCCGCGAGAGCCCGCACCCTCGCGATCAGGCGACCTGGTCCAGCTTCCGCAGCCCGACGTGGGGCCGGTGCGCGCGGTGCTCAAGCGCGTGCTCGTCGCCCTGCTGCTGCTGCTCGGGGTGGCGACGGTGGTCTGGCTCGACGGCGACGGCTACCGGGACGTCGACGGCGCCCCGCTGAGCTTCCTCGACTCGCTGTACTACGCGACCGTGACGCTCTCCACCACCGGCTACGGCGACATCACCCCGGTCACCGACCAGGCCCGCCTGGTCAACGTCCTGGTCATCACCCCGATGCGGATCCTGTTCCTCATCATCCTCGTCGGCACGACGCTCGAGGTGCTCACGCAGCGCACCCGCGAGCAGCTCCGGCGCAACCGCTGGAGGTCCTCCTTGCGCGACCACACCCTCGTCGTCGGCTACGGCACGAAGGGCCGCAGCGCCGTGCGCGCGCTGCTCGACGCGGGGGCCGACAAGGACCAGATCGTGGCCGTCGACAACGACGCCGAGCACCTGGCCAACGCCAACGCCGACGGCATCGCGGCTGTCAGCGGCGATGGCACGCGGGCCGACGTGCTCCGCTCCGCCGACGTCGAGCACGCAGCGCGCGTCATCGTCGCGGTGGCGCGCGACGACGCGGCGGTGCTGGTCACGCTGACGGTCCGGCGGCACAACCCCACCGCGTACGTCGTCGCCGCGGTGCGCGAGTCCGAGAACGCGCTGCTGCTGCGCGACGGCGGCGCCGACGGCGTCGTGGTGTCCTCCGAAGCGGCCGGACGCCTGCTCGGCGTGTCGGCGTCCTCGCCGTCGACGGGGGCGGTGTTCGACGACCTGCTCATCCCGGGTCAGGGACTCGAGCTGCTCGAGCGGGAGGTGCAGCGCGAGGAGGTCGGGCTGTCGCCGCGCGCGTGCAGGGACCTGGTCGTGGCGGTCCTGCGGGACGGGACGACGGTGATGTTCCACGACGACGAGAGCCTGAAGCTGCGCCGGTCCGACCGCGTGGTGGTGGTGCGGCCGGCGGCCGCCCGGTGACCGCGCCGACGCGCGCCACGGCCGGCCGCCGCGCAGCCGCGCGGGCGGCGCCGGGCACCCTGCGCCTCGTCGCCGTCGTGCTGCTGTACGAGCTGTACGCCTGGACGCGCAACCGGCACGGGGTCGCCAGTGCGGACGCGTACGCCGTCGCCGCCCGCCACGCCGCCCACCTCGTGCGCGTCGAGGACGCCCTTCGCCTGCCGTCCGAGGCCGTCCTGCAGTCCGCGGTGCTGGGGCAGTCGTGGCTGATCCGCCTGTTCGGTGCCTACTACGGGACCGCGCACTTCGCCGTGACCCTCGCGGTGCTGGGCTGGTGCCTGACGCGACGGTCCCGGCTCGCGGACCGCCAGAACGCGGTGCTGCTCCTCGCGACGGCAGTCGGCGTGGCGGTCTTCGCGACCTACCCCGTGGCCCCGCCGCGCCTGGTCCCTGGCGGGACCGTCGACACGCTGGCGGTGGTGGGCGGGCTCTGGTCGTACGACCACGGGGTCCTGGAGCGCATCAGCGACCCGTTCGCCGCGCTGCCGAGCCTGCACCTGGCCTGGGCCACGTGGTGCGCCCTGGCGCTGCGCCACCTGGGCGGCCGGCGCTGGGGCCGCGCGGGCGCCGCGCACGTGCTGCTCACGCTGGTCGCCGTCCTCGTGACCGGCAACCACTGGTACCTCGACGCGGTCGCCGGCGCGGCGCTGGTCCTCCTGATCTGGCGCGCGGCGGTGCCACCGGACCCGACGCCGACCCGTCCGGTGTCTTGACACGAACCCGATCCGTGTCAGTGTGACGTGGTGCACACCACCGCAGACCTGCTGCTGGACGCGGCGGCCGACGCGGTCCTGAGCGGGGTCGCCTGGGACAAGGTCCGGATGGCCGACATCGCCACCGCTGCGGGCGTGAGCCGCCAGACGCTGTACTACGAGTTCGGCAGCCGCGACGGCCTCGCGCAGGCGCTCGCGCTGCGGGAGGCGGCCCGCTACATGGAAGGCGCGGACGCCGCCATGACCGGCCACGAGGGCAGCCCTGGCGAGGCCGTGGGCGCGGCCACCGAGTACACGCTGTCCACCGCCGCCGGCAACCCGCTGCTCAAGGCGGTGCTCACCGACGACACCGGTAGCCTGCTGCCCTTCCTCACCACGCGCTCCGAGGCGCTGCTCTCGGCGACGCGCGAGCACTGCGCGGCCTACCTGTGCGCGCACTGGCCCGACCTGCCCGTCGAGCACGTCCGCTTCGTCGCGGACGCCGTCAACCGCCTGACCCTGTCCCACCTCGTCCTGCCCGGCGGCCGCCCCGACGAGGTCGCCGCCGACATCACCCGTCTCGTCGACGCCCTGCTCCCTGACATCCACGCCGGAGGAAAGAACGCATGAGCACCCACGAGCTGTACACGATCCCGGCGGAGCACGCGACGTGGGACGTGGAGATGCAGGGCGCGTCCCGGTTCACCTGGGAGTACGACGACGGGCGGGACCGGCTGCTGTCGCTGTACCAGAAGGGCAAGGACAAGCAGTGGGACCAGGTGCACCGCATCGACTGGGACATCCAGGTCGACCCGATGGACGTCCTGGGCCTGCCCGACGAGACCATCGCCATCTACGGCACGCCCCAGTGGGACCGCATCAAGAACGACAAGAAGGCCGTCGGCGAGCTCAAGCAGCACATGACGTCCTGGCAGTTCAGCCAGTTCCTGCACGGCGAGCAGGGCGCGATGATCTGCTCGGCGAAGATCGTGGAGTCGGTGCCCGACCTCGACGCGAAGTTCTACGCGGCGACCCAGACGATGGACGAGGCGCGGCACGCGGAGACCTACGCGCGCTTCCTGCAGGAGAAGGTCGGCCTGCTGTACCCGATCAACGAGCACCTCAAGGCGC
>JBKJQM010000276.1:0-16440 GCA_046594005.1 Mycobacteriales bacterium | reverse complement strand
TCCACGCCGACGCCCCCGCCGTCAGCGTGCAGCCGCACGTCGACCGCCGTGCCGGCAGGCGTGTGGGCGACGGCGTTGCCCACGAGGTTGCTGAGCACCTGGTGCAGCCGGGCCGCGTCCCCGCGCACGACGGGGGCGTCGGTGCCGGTGGGCAGGTGCAGCCGTACGACGTGCGTGCTCCCGCTGACCGCAGCGGCGTCGTGCACGACGTCGGCGGCGACGGCCAGCAGGTCGACCCGGTCGCGCTGCAGGGGGCGCGCCTGGTCGAGGCGGGCCAGCAGGAGCAGGTCCTCGACGAGCAGCCCCATCCGGGCGGCCTCGTCCTCGATGCGGCGCATCACCCGCTCCAGCTGCTCGGGCTCGCGCGCAGCGCCCTGGCGGAACAGCTCGGCGAAGCCGCGGATGGAGGTCAGCGGGGTGCGCAGCTCGTGGCTGGCGTCGGCGACGAAGCGGCGCATGCGCTCCTCCGACGCGCGGGCCTCGGCTTCGGAGCGCTGCTGCGCGGAGAACGCGGTCTCGAAGCGGTCGACCATCGCGTTGAAGGAGGCGGCCAGGCTGCCGACCTCCGTGCGGGGGTCGCTCGCCGGCACGCGCACCGACAGGTCACCGGAGGCGATGGCCTCGGCGGTCGCCTCGACGGTCACGAGCGGGCGCAGGCTGCGGCGGACGGCGACCCACGCGAGCACGCCGCCACCGGCCAGGGCCAGCAGGCCGACCGCGGCGTTGATGACGAGCAGCTGCGAGGCGGTGTCCTTGACGCCGTCCAGGGCCACCCCGACCACCACGGTGCCGCCGCCCGGGGCAGGTGCGGCGAGCACCCGCCAGCGCCGGTCGCCGGCGACGTCGCCGACCTCGGACGGCCGGGAGGGCAGCGACTCCGGGTCCCGCACCTGGGGGCCGCCGTTGACCGCGAGCCGCGCCGCTGACGCGGCCTCGAGCGAGCCGTCGGCGCCGTACCGCAGGGTGGTGACGGCGACGTCGCGGCGCGGTCCGCCCCGACGGCCGCCGAACGGGCCCGGTCCCCGGTCGTCGAGGTCGCCGGCACTGGCCACCAGCTGCTGGTCGATGCGGTCGACGAGGTAGCTGCGCAGCGCGGCGGTGCCGGCCAGGCTGGTGGCGAGGACGACCAGGAAGACGGTTCCGAGCAGGAGGGCGACCAGCTGCGTGCGCAGCGGCACCCGCGCCAGCCGGCCCCCGGGTGCGCTCACGCCGTCGGCGACTTCGGCCGGCGCAGGACGTAGCCGACGCCGCGGACCGTGTGGAGCAGGCGCGGCTCGGAGGTGTCGACCTTGCGGCGCAGGTAGGAGACGTAGGACTCCACGACGTTGCCGTCTCCGCCGAAGTCGTAGTTCCAGACGTGCTCGAGGATCTGCCGCTTGGACAGGACGCGGTTGGGGTTCTGCAGCAGGTAGCGCAGCAGGTTGAACTCCGTCGGCGAGAGCTCCACCTCGTCGTCGCCCTTCCACACCTCGTGCGTGTCGTCGTCGAGCACGATGTCGGCGAACGACAGCCGCAGGGTCGGGGCCTCGGGCACTGCTGCGCCGGACGTGCGCCGCAGGACGGCCCGGATGCGGGCGACGACCTCCTCCAGGCTGAACGGCTTGGTGACGTAGTCGTCGCCGCCGAGGGTCAGCCCCTGGACCCGGTCCTCGGTGGCGTCCTTCGCGGTGAGGAACACGACCGGCGTGGAGTCGCCGTGACTGCGCAGCTGCTTGGCGACCTCGAACCCGTCGAGCCCCGGCATCATCACGTCCAGGACCAGCAGGTCCGGACCGAACTCGCGCGCGGTGTTGAGGGCGTCCACGCCGTTGGTCGCCGTGGCGACCTCGAAGCCCGCGAAGCGCAGGCTGACCGACAGCAGCTCGAGGATGTTCGGCTCGTCGTCGACGACCAGCAGGCGCGCCTCGGGCGCAGGGGCGGTGGTCACGTGGGTGTCTCCTCGCTCGGTGGTGCACCCAGAGTCCGTGCGCGGGCTGGCACCATGCTGCCCGTTCCCTGTGAGCTCCCTGTGAGCAGCCTGCGGGTGCCGGACCCGGAACTCCCAGGTCGGTCACAGGTCCACCACAGGAACCGGGCGCAGGCTGAGCACCTCACTCCCCCGCTCGAGAGGCACCCCCATGCGCAGGAAGATCGCCACCGTCGCTCTTGTCGGCACGCTCGGCCTGGCCGGCGGAGCACTTCTCGGCCCCGGCATAGCCGGGGCGGCCGGCGCCGCCGACACGGCTACCGGCGGACGCCTCGGCGCCCTGAAGGACGCCCTGTCCGGCCTGGTGAAGGACGGCACGATCACGCAGACGCAGGCCGACAAGGTCGCGACGACGCTCGACGCGAAGCTCCCTCACCGGGGACCCGGCGGTCCCGGCCGGCACGGCGGCGCCCGCCTGTCCCCCGAGACGGTCGCCGGCATCCTCGGCATCACGGTCGACGAGCTGCGCACCGCGACCGGGTCGGGGAAGACGCTCGCGCAGATCGCTGCGGGCAAAGGCATCTCCAAGGCGACGCTGATCGACGAGCTGGTCGCGGCTGCCGAGAAGCAGCTCGCCGCAGAGGTGACCGCGGGCCGACTGACGAAGGCGCAGGCCGACGCCCGCAAGGCCACCCTGCGCGACCGGATCACCGAGCGCGTCGACAGCACCCGCCCCGAGCACGGCCCAGGCGGCCACCACGGCCCGCGCCCGGCCGGACCGGACGGCGATGACGACGACGCGACGACTGCACCGGCCGCCCCGTCCTCGTTCGAGGGCGCCCCGCAGGCCTGACCCGCAGACGACGACAGGGGCCGGTGCGCAGTGCGCACCGGCCCCGCTGGCGTGCGCGGTCAGACCCTTTCGTCCTCGTGCTCGGCATCCCGTACGAGCGCCCGGTCCTTGCGGGCGATCTTCGCCACGAGCGGCGAGAGCAGCACGACACCGGCGATGCCGAACAGCACGATCGCGCGGGGACTGTCGACCAGCGCCGAGTAGTCGCCCTGCGAGATGGCCAGGGCCCGGCGCAGCTGCTGCTCGGCCAGCGGACCGAGGATGACGCCGATGACCGCCGGGGCGACCGGCCAGCCGAAGCGCCGCATGGCGAAGCCGACCAGGCCGACGACGTAGAGGATCACCAGGTCGACGGCGGAGCCGTTGACCGAGTAGACGCCGAGCGAGGCGAACAACACGATCCCGGCGTACAGCTGAGGGCGCGGGATGTGCAGCAGCCGGGCCCAGAGCGGGGCGAGCGGCAGGTTGAGCACCAGCAGCATCGTGTTGCCGATGAACAGGCTGGCGATCAGCCCCCACACGAGCTCGGGGTTGCTCTCGAACAGCAGCGGCCCCGGCTGCAGCCCGTACTGCTGGAACGCCGCGAGCAGGATGGCCGCGGTGGCCGAGGTCGGCAGGCCGAGGGCGAGCAGCGGCACGAGAGTGCCTGCCGCCGAGGCGTTGTTGGCGGCCTCGGGACCGGCCACTCCCTCGATGGCACCGTGCCCGAACTCGTCCTTGTGCTTGGAGAGCCGCTTCTCGAGGCTGTACGACAGGAAGGTCGGGATCTCCGCGCCGCCGGCCGGCAGCGCACCGAGGGGGAAGCCCAGCGCCGCACCGCGCAACCACGGCTTCCACGACCGTGCCCAGTCAGCGCGGCCCATCCACGCCTTGCCGACCGGGATGACGTCGGCCGAGCCGTGCCGCATCCGGCTCGCGACCCACAGCGCCTCGCCGACCGCGAACAGGCCGACGGCGATGATGACGACGTCGATGCCGTCGAGCAGCTGGGGGACGCCGAGGGTGTAGCGGGCCTGCCCCGTCTGCGTGTCGATGCCGACCAGGCCCACGGCGAGGCCGAGGCCGAGCGCCGACAGCCCGCGCACGAAGCTGCCGCCGAGGACGGCCGACACGGTGGTGAAGGCGACCAGGATCAGCGCGAAGTAGTCGGCCGGCCCGAAGGACAGCGCGAAGCCGACGATGGCGGGGGCGAGCAGCACCAGGCCGACGGTCGCGATGGTGCCGGCGACGAACGAGCCGATGGCGGCGGTGGCCAGCGCCTGCGGCGCCCGCCCCTTGCGCGCCATCTGGTTGCCCTCCAGCGCGGTCATGATCGATGCGCTCTCGCCCGGCGTGTTGAGCAGGATCGACGTGGTAGACCCGCCGTACATGCCGCCGTAGTAGATGCCGGCGAACATGATGAAGGCGCTCACCGGTTCCAGCGTGAAGGTGATGGGCAGCAGCAGCGCCACGGTCATCGCCGGGCCGATTCCAGGCAGCACGCCGACGAACGTGCCGAGCACGACGCCGAGCAGCGCCCAGAGCAGGTTCTCCGGCGTCAGCGCCGTCGCGAAGCCGTCGAGCAGCAGGCCGACGCTCTCCACTACAGCGCCCCCTGCAGGATCCCCGCGGGCAGGCCGACGCCCAGACCGCGGGCGAACAGGAGGAAGACCACGACAGCCATGACGACCGAGATGGCGAGGTCACGGGCCCAGCGCCGGCTGCCCAGGGCCGCACCGACGCCGAAGAACAGCAGCGTGGCAGCGACCGGGAAGCCCAGCGGCTCCAGGACGACGGCGTGGCCGAGGAACGCAGCCGACAGCAGGGCCAGCGTGCGCCAGTCCGAGGCGCGGGTCACGTCCACGTCCTCGGCTGCCTCCATGTCGCCGTGGCCGCCGCGCAGGACGTCCACGGCCAGCCACACGGAGACGACGACGAGCACGCAGCCGACGACCGTCGGGAAGAAGCGCGGACCGATCGAGTTGGCGTTGACGGGGACCGCGATGCGCTGCGTCTCGACCAGCAGGAACGCGCCGACCGCGAGCAGAAGACCGGCGAGTCCGAGCTCGGCGCGACCGGCCACCCACGGGACTCGGGGAGGTGCAGGGGCGGGTGCGAGCACGGCCGTCACACCAGGCCCAGGTCGGCCAGCACGGCGGCGATGCGGGTCTTCTCGTTCGCGAGGTAGGTCGTGAACTCGTCGGCGGGGAGGTACGCGTCGTCCCAGCCGTTCTTCGCCATCTGGTCGGTCCAGGCCTGGGAGTCGTGCATCTTCTCGACCGCGTCCGTCAGGGCCTTCTTGTCGGCGGGCTCGATGCCGGCCGGAGCCACGAAGCCGCGCCAGTTCTCGAGCTCGACGTCCAGACCGGACTCCTTCGCGGTCGGCGCGTCGAAGCCCTCGACCCGCTCGGCGCCGGAGACCACGAGGGCACGCATCTTGCCCGAGGCGACCTGGTCGGTGAACTCGCTGACGCCGGAGATGCCGGCAGCGACCTTGCCGCCGAGGATCGCGGCGAGCGCCTCGCCACCGCCGGAGAACGCGACGTAGTTGACCTTCTTCGGGTCGATGCCCGCGGCCTGGGCGAGCAGCCCGGCCAGGATCTGGTCGGTGCCACCCGCCGAGCCACCGGCGATCGCCAGCTTGCCCGGGTCCTTCTTCCACGCGGCCACGAAGTCGTCCATGGTCGTGTACGGGCTGTTGGCCGGGACGACGACCGCCTCCTGCTCGGAGGTGAGGCGGGCGATCGGCGTGACGTCGTCGAGGGTGGCGGCGGACTTGTTGGTCTCGACGGCGCCGACCATGACCAGGCCCATCGTCATCAGCGTGCCGGCCTTGCCCTTCTGGCCGGCGAGCCGCGCGAGGCCGATCGTGCCGCCGGCGCCCGCGACGTTGACGACCTCGGCGCTGCCGACGACGCCCTCCTTCTCGAGGACGCCCTGCGCAGCGCGGGAGGTCGAGTCCCAGCCGCCGCCCGGCGCGGCCGGCGCGATGATCTGCAGTGCGTCGATCTTGCCCGCGGTGGCGGTGTCGTCCGAGGACGAGCTCGAGCCGCAGGCGGCGGTGGTCAGGGACAGAGCGGCGACGGCGAGAACGGCGCCTGCGCGGCGACGGGTACGGGTGGTCACGGGTGGCTCCAGCGGGAGGGGGAGGTGCCGGACGCACCTCGATGCCGGAAGACTGCGGAAACACGGCTGACACGTCACGGTTGCGGTCGCAGGTGACGTTCTGGTCGTAGTGGTCGCGCTCGGGGTGAGCCAGGTCACCTACCGTCGCAGGCAGACCAGGAGGTCCCGCGTGCGTCCTCGCTTCTCCCTCGCCACCCAGATCCTCGCGCTGCAGGTGCTCATCGTCCTGACGACGGTGGCGGTCAGCGCGGCAGTCGGCGTGCAGCAGGCCCGGTCGCAGCTCACCCGGCAGGAGGGCGCGAAGGTCCTCGCCCTGGCGCAGGCGGTGGCCGCGCTGCCGGCGGTACGGGAGAGCTTCGACGACCCCGACCCCAGCACGGTCCTGCAGCCCCTCGCGGAGTCGGTCCGGTCCGCCAGCGGCCTGACCTTCGTCGTCATCGCCGACGACCGGCAGGTGCGGCTGGCCCACCCGGACCCGGCACTGATCGGTCAGCGGCTGTCCACCGACGCGGGTGACGCGCTCACCGGCCGGGAGGTCGTGACCACCGAACGCGGCACCCTCGGCCGCACGGTCCGCGCGAAGGTGCCGGTGCGCGACGCCTCCGGCCGCATCGTCGGCGTCGTGTCCGTCGGCAACCTCGAGGAACGCATCGCACAGCAGTGGCGCAGCACCCTGCCTCGGCTCGCCCTCTCTCTGCTGATCGCCCTGGTTGTCGGCGCTTTCGCCTCGTGGCTGCTCGCGCGCCGGCTCAAGCGCCAGACGTTCGGCCTGGAGCCCGGCGAGATCGGGGAGCTGCTCGAGCAGCGCGAGGCGACTCTGCACGGCATCCGCGAGGGACTGCTCGTGGTCGACGACGAGGGGCGCATCACGCTGGTCAACGACGAGGCCGTGCACCTGCTGCGCATCCCCGCGGACAGCCGCGGGCGGCGCGTGCAGGAGCTCGACCTGTCACCGCGGCTGCACGACGTGCTGGCCGGTGCGACAGAGGGCGAGGACCAGATCGTGCTGCGGGCCGGTCGCGTCCTCGTGCTCAACCGGAAGCCGCTCGACGTGCGGGGCCGTGGCATCGGCTCGGTGGTGACGCTGCGGGACCGCACGGAGCTCGAGGACCTGACGCGCGAGCTCGGCGGCGCCCGCAGCGTCACGAACGCCCTGCGCGCGCAGGCGCACGAGTTCAGCAACCGCATGCACACGGTCGCCGGGCTGCTCGAGCTCGGAGCACAGCGAGGCGCTGTCCTTCATCTCGCAGGCGACCGCTGTGCGCGAGGAGCTGCAGGCGCGCCTCACCGAGCAGGTGCGCGAGCCGGCAGTCGCGGCGGTGCTGCTCGCCAAGACCGCGTTCGCCGCCGAGCACGGCGTCGAGTTCCGGCTCTCGGAGGAGACTGCGCTGCCGCCAGGCACGGGCGCCGACCCCGAAGCCCTCGTCACGGTCGTGGGCAACCTCGTCGACAACGCGGTCGAGGCGCTGGGGGGCGACGGCGGCGAGGTCCAGGTGCGGCTCGTGGCCACCGTCGACGGCGTGCGCGTGGAGGTCTCCGACTCCGGCCCCGGTGTCGCCGCCGAGCTGGTCGAGCAGGTCTTCGCGCACGGGTTCACCACCAAGATCGCCGAGTCGGCCGGCTCCCGGGGCCTGGGGCTCGCGCTCACCCGGCAGGCCTGCGTGACCCGCGGCGGATGGGTCGACGTGCGCAACGAAGGCGGCGCGGTCTTCACCGCGTTCCTGCCCTACGACACGGCGCGCGCGACGTGATCGGCGTCCTCGTCGTCGACGACGACTTCATGGTGGCCCGCATCCATCGCGGCTACGTCGAGAAGGTCCCGGGCTTCCGCGTCCTCGGCGAGGCGCACACCGCTGCGGCCGCGCTGCAGTCGGTCGAGGCGCAGCGTCCCGACCTGGTGCTGCTCGACATCTACCTGCCCGACCGGAGCGGGCTCGAGGTGCTGCGCGAGCTGCGCGCCTCGGCGGCCGTGGCACCGGACGTCATCGTCCTGACCGCAGCCCGCGACGTCGAGACCGTCCGTGCCGCGATGCACGGCGGGGTCGCCAGCTACCTCGTGAAGCCGTTCACCTTCGCCGCGTTCGCGGACCGCCTGGAACGCTACGCCGAGGGCCGCCGCAACCTGGCCCGCACCGGCGAGCTGCAGCAGTCCGACGTCGACCTCGCCTTCGAGCAGGTCCGGCGATCAGGCCCGCCGCCCTTGCCGAAGGGGCTGTCGGCGACGACGTGCGCGCTCGTCGTCGAGGTGCTGCAGGCGGCCGGCACCGACCTGTCCGCGGTCGAGACCGCCGGACGCGTAGGCATCTCCCGGGTCAGCGCGCGGCGCTACCTCGAGCACCTCGCCGGCACGGGCCAGGTGAGCCAGCGGCCGAGGTACGGCAGCGCCGGGCGGCCCGAGCACCGCTACGCCTGGGTGTCCTGACCGCCCAGTCGCCAGATCGCCTCGTGCCGGACCTCGACGACCGGGCTGCCGTCCGCGGTGACCAGCGCGTCGTAGCGGACGCGGTCGTGGCCGTTGCGGACGAAGACCTCGGTGACGCGGCTGCGCACCTCGAGATCACGTCCGTACGGGGCGATCCCGAGGAAGCGGCAGTCGCTGCCCGTGTGGATCCACGGGCCGAGCGCGACGTTGCGCATCAGCGCCGCGTTGACCAGCCGCAGCAGCAGGCCGGGGTGCACGACCTCCTCGTACAGCGGGTGCGCGTCCCCGACCCGGCGGGCGTACTCCCGCGCCGCGACAGGGTCCGCGTGCTCGACGAAGGACCCGAAGGGGCCCACCTCCGGCGCCGGCGCCAGGAGCGGTGGCAGGGGCACCGCGTCGTACGCCTCGGGCGGCTGCTGCGGCCCCGGCCGCCCGACGGCGCCGACGGTCCGCGGCTCCCCGTCCGGCCCGCTCAGCGCGAGGGCGAGGTCCGGCGCGACGGTGACGCGCACCCGCTCGCCGTCGTAGACCGGCCGCCGGAAGCGGACCTGCAGCCGGCCACCGGACAGGAACGCCACTCCCCACGCGCGCACGAGAGGTGCTGTGGCGACGGCGAACAGCTCCACCCCGGGCACCAGCGCACCGGTGAAGCCGAACGACTGGGCGACGTCGTCGTCGTGGATCCGGTTGTCGGCCGTCGGGTCGAGGTTGACCGCGACGGCGTCGTACGGCTCCGGCTCCTGGTTCAGAGCACCGCTTCTTCCAGGTCGACGAGCGACTGCTCCAGGTGGACGAGCAGGCGCTGCAGGCGAGGGACGCTGCGCCGGCAGCCGATGAGGCCGAAGTGCACCTCGCCCGCGTAGCTGGTCAGCGTGATGTTCAGGGCCTGGCCGTCGAGCGGGATCGACAGCGGGTACATGCCGGTCAGCTTCGCGCCGTTCCAGTACAGCGGGTTCTTCGGCCCGGGGACGTTGGAGATGACGACGTTGAACGGCGGCGGACTGAAGCGGTGCAGGTCGAGCACCGAGTTGAGCAGCAGCGGCGCCATCACGACCGCGGACAGCGCCGTGATCTGGTTCTGGTTCAGACCGGCGAGCGTCGCCTTGCCCTGCAGCATCGAGGCACGGACCGCGACCAGCCGGGCGCCGGCGTTCTCCAGGTCGGTGCCGAGGTTGCACAGGATCGTGCCGACGGCGTTGCTCTGCTCGGCGCTGTCGGCGGTGCGCAGCGACACCGGCGTCATCGCGATGAGCGGACTGCTGGGCAGCGCGTCCAGCTCGAGCATGTAGGCACGCAGAGCGCCCGAGCACATCGCCAGCACCACGTCGTTGAGGGTCGCGTCGGCCGCCTTGCCGACCCGCTTCAGCCGGTCCATCGACCACGACTCGGCGGCGAAGCGACGACTCCCGGTGATGCCGACGTTGAGCATCGAGCGCGGGGCCTGGAGCGGAAGCGCCGCAGCCTGGGACCGCAGCGCGTCGGTGGCCAGGTGCGCCAGCGTGGGCACCAGGCCGATCGCATCGCTGCCCAGCGAGAAGGCGGCCTTCGGCAGGGCGAAGGGCGAGAACCCTGACCCCGGCGAGCGCGGCGGGCGGGTGGAGCTGCGCGCCTGCCACGGGACCGGCACGTCGCGCGCGTCCGGGTCCTCGGAGAGGCTGTTCTGCAGCAGCCGCTGCGCCGAGATGCCGTCCATCATCGCGTGGTGCAGCTTCGTGTAGACGGCGAAGCGGTTGCCGTCCAGGCCCTCGATGAGGTGGGCCTCCCACAGCGGGCGCTTGCGGTCGAGCAGGGTGCCGTGCAGGCGGGAGACGAGCGCGAGCAGCTCGCGCACCCGACCGGGCTCTGGCAGCGCCGAGTGGCGGACGTGGTGGTCGAGGTCGATCTGGTCGTCCTCCTTCCAGCCCCACTGGCCGAGCGTCAACGGTGAGCGGTACGGACGCTTCCGGAAGACGGGCGCGATGTCCTGCACGGACACCGACTCGCGGTGCAGCTCGGCGAGGTACTCCTTGCCGCTGCCTTCGGGCAGGTCGAACAGCTGCAGCCCACCGACGTGCATCGGCTGCTCGCGCGACTCCGGGATCATGAACATCGAGTCGGTCACCGGCATGAGTCCCACGCGTACTGCTCCTTCAGGTCGAACGGACGGCCGAACGCTACGCGCGGGTCAGGGCGGCTTCGGTGGCGCCGGACCTGCGGGCCGTGGCGCGCACCACCACGGACGGCGCGTACCCCCTCAGCAACGGCATCACGCGGAGCCAGCGCTGGGCGTAGACGTGACCGGCCCGGCGGGCGATGCCGTCGGCGAGGCGCTCCACCGCCGGTGCGAGCTCGTGCGTGCGTCCGAACGGCCCCGGCAGCGAGGCACGGAAGGCCGCCATCGCCGGGTCGGCGTCGGCCGCGGCGACCATCGCGGTGTCGGTGAACGCGAGGTAGGCGACGCCCACGTCGACGCCCCGGTGGGCGAGCTCGGCGCGCAGCGAGTGGGCCATCGCCTCGACGCCGGCCTTGCTGGCGGCGTAGGCGCTCATCAGCGGCGCGTGCACGAGCGCGGCCAGCGAGGCGACCTGCAGCGCGTAGCCGCGGCTGGCCACCAGCGCCGGCAGGAAGGCGCGCACGGTGCGGACGCTGCCGAGCAGGTTGACCTCGATCACCTTGTCGTACGACGCCGCATCGGTGCTCAGCAGCGGCCCGCCCGAGCCGATGCCGGCGTTGACGACCAGCACGTCGACCCGGCCGAAGTGGGCGAGGACCTCGGCGGCGACGCGGGACAGCTCGGCGCCGTCGGTGACGTCGACCTCCCAGACCGCCGAGCCGGGGATGCGGTCCCGGACGGCCCCGAGGTCGTCGGCGCCCAGACCGAGCAGCGCGAGGCGCGCGCCCTGCGCGGCGAGCCGGGCAGACAGCGCGGCGCCGAGTCCGCCGGCGGCACCGGTGACGACGACGACCTGTCCGGCCACGTCACGACGGCGGTTCACGCGGCGACGGCCAGGCGCTCGGCCGGCCGGCTCTCGTACTGGTCGAGGTCGAAGCTCGACAGCGTCCTCCGATAGGGCAGCGTGAAGGTCGGCCACAGCGTCGTGTTGCGGCCCGCCGCGTCGAGGTACCAGGACGAGCACCCGCCGGCGTTCCAGACCGTGCCCTGCAGGTCCTCCTGCAGCTTGGCGTTCCAGGCCTCCTGGAGCTCGCGGCGCGGCTCGACGGCGGTGACCCCGTCCCGCTCCATCCGGTCGAGAGCATCCAGCACGTAGGCGATCTGGGACTCGATCATGTAGACGATCGAGTTGTGACCGAGCCCGGTGTTGGGGCCGACGAGGAAGAACAGGTTGGGGAAGCCCGCGACCGTGGTGCCGTGGAAGGCGGTCATGCCGGTCTCCTTCCACACGTCCCTCAGGCTGCGGCCGCCCTTGCCGAAGACGCGCTCGGCGATCGGCGGGTCGCTGACCTGGAAGCCGGTGCCGAAGATGATCGTGTCGACCTCGTGCTCGTCGCCGGAGGTGTCGACGACCGAGTGCTCGCGCACCTCCGCGATGCCCGCGGTGACCACCTCGACGTTGGGCGCCGACAGCGCCGGGTAGTAGTCGTTGCTCAGCAGGACGCGCTTGCAGCCCAGGCGGTAGCGAGGGGTGAGCTTCGCGCGCAGCTCACGGTCCGGCACCTGCTTGGCCAGCAGCCGCAGGGCGATCCGCTCGGCCACCTTCATGACGGCCGGCTGGACGGTGAAGCCGACCAGCCAGGACTCGCGCAGCGCGTAGATGCCGGCGCGGTTGAGCTTCTGGGCAGCCGGGACGGCCCGGTAGAGACGCCGCTCGGCGCGGGAGATGGCCCGGTCGCGCCGCGGCATCACCCAGGGAGCCGTGCGCTGGAAGAGCGTCACCTGGGCGGCGCGCTGCTGGACGTGGGGCACGAACTGGATGGCGCTCGCGCCGGTGCCGACGACCGCGACCCGCTCGCCGGCGAGGTCGTGGTCGTGGTCCCAGGTGGCGGAGTGGAACGTCGTGCCCGCGAAGCGCTCGAGGCCCGGCAGGCTCGGCACGCTCGGCTCGGACAGGCCGCCGCTGCCCAGGACGAGCACGTCGCAGACGACCGTGCCGCGGCTGGTCTCGACCGTCCAGGTCGCGCTGGCCTCGTCCCACCGGGCAGCCAGCATCTCGGTGCCGAAGTGCACGTGCGGCAGGACGCCGCGCTCCTGCGCCACGCGCTGGAGGTACGCCTCGATCTCCGGCTGCGGCGAGAAGGCGCGCGTCCAGTCCGGGTTCGGTGCGAACGAGAAGGAGTACATGTGGCTGGGCACGTCGCACGCGCAGCCCGGGTAGCTGTTGTCGCGCCAGGTCCCGCCCACGTCGTGGCCGCGCTCCACCACGACGAAGTCGCGCATCCCGCGCTCGAGCAGGCGGACAGCCGTGCCGAGGCCGGCGAAGCCGGTGCCGACCACGAGGGTCCGGGTGCGGGCCGGCAGCTCGCGGGGGGTGGCCGGCGCGGGGTCGGTGAGCGTCATCGGGTTGTCCTCCCTATTTGCTACACAACTGTAGCAACACAGGTGTAACATCTGGTCCGTGATCAGCGCAACCCCCCTGAAGCGGCCGTACGCACCGCGCCTGGCGCCGGAGGCCCGGCGCGAGCAGCTGCTCGACGCCGCTCTGGAGATCGCGCTGGCGCACGGGTTCCACGCCGTCACCGTCGACGGCGTCGCACGCACCGCCGGCGTCACCCGGCCGGTCGTCTACGGGCTGTTCACCGACCGGGACGCGCTGCTGACCGGGTTGGTCGATCGCGCCGAGGAGCGCGTGCTGGCACAGCTCGCCCCCGTCTTCCCCGCCGTGCCGCAGCCCGGGGACGACGTCGACCCGGACGACCTGCTGGTCGACGGCATCACCGCCTACCTGCGCGCGGTGCAGAGCGACCCGCGCACCTGGCGGGTGATCCTGCTGCCGCCGGAAGGCGCGCCGGCCGGCATGACCGAGCGGGTGGACTCGCAGCGACGGGTGCTGCTGCGGACCCTGCGTGCGCTGCTCGACTGGGGGCTCGCCAGGCGCGGGACCGACCTGGACCCGGACCTGTTCTCGCGGTCCGTCTTCACCCTCGCCGAGGGGGCAGCCCGCCTGCTGCTGGAGGACCCCGAGCGCTGGAGCGTCGAGCAGTTCGCCGACTTCACCCGTTCTGCCCTGACAGCCATGCGTTCCGTAGGATGACTGCACGCGTGATGCACGTCACCAGACAGCACGAGGAGCCTTCATGTCCGCCCCGCTGCTGACCGGCCGTCGCCGGCTGCGCCAGCAGCTCGCGGGCCTGCTCTTCCTGGCGGTGCTCGCCGCGCTGGTCGGCACCACCGTCGCGCTCTACCAGAAGTCGTTCACCGAGGTCACCACGGTCTACGTCGACGCCGACCGCATCGGCAACCAGCTCACCAAGGGCGCCGACGTCAAGGCCCGCGGGCTGCTCGTGGGCGAGGTCCGCGACGTCAGCAGCACCGGCCGTGGCGCGCGGATCGAACTCGCCCTGGACCCGGCCCAGGCGCAGCGCCTGCCGTCCGACCTGCGCGCGCAGATGCTGCCGAAGACGCTGTTCGGCGAGAAGTTCGTCAGCCTCGTGCCGGACGACGACAGTCGGGCCCGGCCGCTGCACGAAGGCTCGGTCATCGCGCAGGACCACAGCGAGACCGCGCGCGAGACGGCCGAGGCCCTCGACGGCCTGCTGCCCCTGCTGCAGACCCTGCGCCCGCAGGACCTGAGCGTCACCCTCAACGCCCTGTCGACGGCGCTGCGCGGCCGGGGGAACCGGCTGGGACAGAGCCTCGAGCTCACCGACACCTACCTCAAGGGCATCAACCCCGAGCTGCCGACGCTGAGCGAGGACTTCCGGGGGATCGCCGACTTCGCGAACACCCTGGACGAGGCCTCCCCCGACTTCCTGGCCGTGCTCGACAACACCAGCGCCCTGGCGCGCGACCTCGTCGAGTCCGAGCAGCCGCTGTCGACGTTCCTGAAGACGACCAGCACCAGCAACGGCGAGCTCTCGCAGTTCCTCGAGGACAACGACGACCGCCTCATCCGACTCGCTGCGGACGGTCGGCCGAACCTCGAGCTGTTCGCGCAGTACGCCTCGGAGCTCCCGTGCCTGGCCAAGGGCCTGGTCGCGCAGGAGAAGGTCGCGGGGCAGGCATTCGGCGGCCTGCAGCCCGGCCTCCACATCACGGTCGAGTTCATCAAGGACCAGGGCGGCTACCAGCCCGGCGACGAGCCGGTCTACGGCGAGGACGGACCGCCGACCTGCCGTGGCCTGCCGCCCAACGCGCCCGAGCGGCCCTTCCCGGCCGACATCGAGGTGACCGACGGCTACTGCGACGAGGCGGAGAAGGCGCCCGGCATCCAGAACGGCTGCCACGGGTCTTCCTCCCCCGCAGCCGCGCGCGCCTCAGCCACGCGGGACCCCGCGCAGGCCCTGGCCGCGCCCCGCGACCTGGACCGCAGAGCGGTCGGCGCAGTGGCAGGACCCGTCCTCGGCGTCGCGCCGTCCGACGTGCCCGACCTGGCCATCCTGCTGTTCGGCCCGGTCGCGCGCGGCACAGCCGTGTCGCTCACACCGAGGGGCTAGGTGCAGCTACCGAGGCAACCGCTCGTCGTTGCTGCCCCCCCGGCAGAGACCCCAGGTTCCCACGGAGCCCTTCGGCAAGCCGTAGTACTTCCACGAATCCGCCGCGGTCTGGACTCGGGACGACAGTTGTCCAGAGCCCACGTTCAGGTCGTTGAGGCCGCTGGCGGCACAGATGGAGTTGGCGTGGTCGAGCGCGCCAGTTTCGTTGATGTTGCCCGGAGTGCTTGGGCCCTTCACCTCACCGGCGACAGCTTGGCCGGTCGGTGCGCCGACAAAGGCTGCGACGCAGAAGCCCACTGCGAGAAATCGCTTCATGACTGTTTCCCCCCGCCCCTCTTCGGCGGCGCCGAAGAGCGGTGAAAGCCGTAGACCTGCCGAAACAAGCGGTCAACGACTCCCCTCGTCCCGCTCGCCGATGGGCTGCTGCAGCTGGAGCACCTGGACGTGGAGCAGCTCGGCCTGTTCGCCGAGCCCGGCAACCGCATCCACGGCCGAGGACCGGGCCGGCGCGCCGCGGCTCCGGCTGGGAGGCCGTGCACGTCGCCGTCGGCGACACCAGCCGCCTCGCCCACGTCGACGTCCTGCCCAACGAGACCGCGCACGGCACGCTGGGAGTGGGCCCATGGCCAGAGGTTCCCAGCAGCCAGGCCCGAGCCGCCGACTGCCACGATGACTCCACCACGACAACCACCCGCGGCTGCGCGGCAGTCTCGGTCACAAGCCGCCCACCAGCGTTCTCGCGGCCTGACCAACGTCATGGGGAACGACAGCGAGACCGCCGCAGGGCGTCCGTACCGCCAGGATGTGCGCATGGACGCCCGCGTGCATGCCCGCTTGGACGACATCGACCAGTCCGTCATCAGCTGCCTGCTGCAGGACGGCCGGGCCACCTACGCCGAGATCGGCGACGTGGTGGGCCTCTCCGCGCCGGCCGTGAAGCGACGCGTCGACCGGTTGCGGTCGAGCGGCGCGATCCGCGGGTTCACCGCGCTCATCGACCCGGTCGCACTGGGCTGGACCACCGAGGCGTACGTCGAGATCTTCTGCAAGGGGACCGTCGCCCCGGCGGCCCTGCGCGCCAGCCTCGAGCAGGTGCCGGAGGTCGTCGGCGCGTGCACGGTATCCGGTGCTGCCGACGCCCTGGTGCACATGCTGGCCAGCGACATCAAGCAGCTGGAACGCGCCATCGAGCGCGTCCGCGATGTCACCGACGTGGACCACACGCAGAGCGTCATCGTGCTGTCCCGCCTCGTGGACCGGCCGCGCGGGTAGTCCGCTACCTCCCTGTTGCGAACGGGTCGTGGCGCGTAGCGTCCGCCGGGTCCGTGCCGGAGCCCAGGAGGTCGCGTGAGCCCGCCCCTGCTGCGCGGCGGCCGCCGGCTGCGGCAGCAGCTGGCCGGCGTGGTCTTCCTGGCGGTCATCGCCTCGCTCGTCGGCGGCACCATCGGGCTGTACCAGAAGTCGTTCACGGACGTCACGACCGTCTACGTGGAGGCCGACCGCATCGGCAACCAGCTTGGCAAGGGCGGCGACGTCAAGGCGCGCGGCGTGATCGTCGGCGAG
>JBKJQM010000197.1:0-3083 GCA_046594005.1 Mycobacteriales bacterium | reverse complement strand
GGTGCTCCTCGGTCTCCTCTTCGAACGAACGTGTGTTCGATCGAACGTCTGAGCGAGAAGGTACCCAGGACCTCCGACAGAACACCAGGACACGTTCGAACATGTGTTTGATCTGTGACCTCCGGAGCGTTACCGTCCGCACCGTCGGCAACGGGCGCACGGCCCACGGACGCAGCGGAGGACCCCATGGCCAAGAACACCGGCTCGAGCGACGACAGCGCGACGAGCGGCCAGTCCGGTGTCGTCCGCGACCTGCCGGACGGTCCCCCGGACGCGTCCGGACTCACGCCGCGCCAGCGCAAGGTCCTCGAGGTGATCCGCGAGTCCGTCGAGCGTCGCGGCTACCCGCCCACCGTGCGGGAGATCGGCGAGGCGGTGGGGCTGACCAGCACCAGCAGCGTCTCCCACCAGCTCAAGACGCTCCAGGCGAAGGGCTTCCTGCGCCGCGACCCGTCCCGGCCGCGCGCCGTCGACGTCCGCATGCCCGACGAGATGCCGGCCGCCATCGCCGAGCGCGAGCAGGACGAGGCCGAGGAGCGCGCGGCCCGGCCGACGCCCGCCTACGTGCCGATCCTGGGCCGGATCGCCGCCGGCGGGCCGATCCTCGCGGAGCAGGCCGTCGAGGGCGTCTTCCCGCTCCCCCGCGAGCTGGTCGGCAGCGGCACGCTGTTCATGCTCAAGGTCGTCGGCGACTCGATGGTCGACGCCGCCATCGCTGATGGCGACTGGGTGGTCGTGCGCCAGCAGCCGAACGCCGAGAACGGCGACATCGTCGCGGCGATGATCGACGGTGAGGCCACGGTCAAGACGTTCAAGCGGAAGGACGGCCACGTGTGGCTGCTCCCGCACAACCCGGCCTTCTCACCGATCCCCGGTGACGACGCCGTGGTGCTCGGCCGGGTCGTGACGGTCCTGCGGAAGGTCTAGTCCGCGCCCGCCTGCCGATCCCCGCCGTGGTGGCGCCGCAGCCGCACGCTCAGCCGCAGTGCATGTGCGGCGTGGATCAACCGGCTCAGTCCGCGACCAGCTCGGTGCGGGCCTGCTTGACCTCGACGCCCACCGGGTCGCCCGTGGTGGTGGCGCGGCCGCCGATCGGCTGAGCGGCGCCGCCGTTGATGCGGAACGTGCCGGACCATTCAATGACCACGTACCCCTGCCGGGACCCCGAGGTGCGGTACTCGTGCTCGACCCTGCCGTAGGTGCCCTTGGCGGTGGTGACCTCGGTGCCGTCGCCGACGTTCCACGTCCAGCTCTCCGCCGTCGCGGTGATCACCACCGACTGGCCCAGCAGAGTGAGCGGGATGTCGTAGGACTCCGGGCTGCTCGTCGTGAAGACGGTCGCGATGTTGACAAGGGTGTCGGGCCGCGGGGAGACCTCGGCGACCCCCTTGAGCACGATGACCTTCTTGAAGTCGCGCTCGACGAGCGCCGGGATGGCCACCATCGGGTCGATCACCGGGTCCTCGGGGCCGAGGCAGACGTACGCCGGCTCGCTCACCAGCGTCCACGAGGTCGCGGCGCCGGTCGCACGCGTCACCTCGCGCGTGTAGACCCAGAAGCGGACCTCGTCCGGGTTCGGGCAGGTGCTGACCGCCGCGCTGCAGACGACGTCCGTGGTGGTCGGCCCGTTGGTCGAGCACGTGGGGACGTAAGTCTTCTCGATGTAGGTCGGGGAGAGCGGGACGGAGACGGGCTTGGCGCCGCCGCTGCCCGGGGTGCCGCCCCTGCCCGGGGCCGTCGCGCTGCCGCCGCGGAGGAAGCCGTCACCGTTCTCGTGGAAGCAGACGCGGGCCGACGGTGGGCAGTGATCCGCCGAAGCTGGGGCGGCCCCCATGAGTCCCAAGACTGCAGCCAGGACGGAACTCCCGAGGAGACGCCGATTCATCCGCCCTCCGCAATCCGGTAGCCCTGCACGATCCACGATCTGCCGCGCCGGACCAGCCGCATTTGGGCGGTCGTCCTGGGCTCCGGCGCCGTGGTCGACGCGACCTGCCCGGCGGTGTCAATGAAGCTGCCCCGGGACACAGTGAAGTCGACAAGCAACACAACATCGCCATTCTCGACAGGAGGCGAGACAACGGAGCTGATCTGGTAGCCGCCGTCGCGCTGGCGCTCGCCCCGGGCGGCAACCTTTCTGACTGACTCAATGATGTCGTTGCATCCACCGCAGTCAGACGCTGATATCGCCATGAGGCCAGCCGGATCGCCGCGCCGAAACGCATCGTCGATCATTGCGTGGTAGTACCGCGCGAACGCGCTGGCGCCATCCGGCGTCTCCGCAGCCGCCTCGGCCGGGGGCGACGGCACCGGCGCAGCCGTCGGCGACGGCGTCGACACCGGCGGCAGCGTCTTCGGCTCAGCCTCTGAGTCGGAGCAGCCGGACAGCCCGAGGACCAGCACCAGGGCAGCCGACACGGTCCTCACGGACCCCACGATATCGGCAGCATCCGGGCGCACACGAGCCGCTGTGGACGGCCGAGCTACGCCACCAGGTACGCGTTGAGCTCGGCAGCCAGCTGCGGCCCAACGCGGGCCTCGAGCCGGGTACCGGTCTCCAGGTGCTCCTCGGTGAGGACCTCGCCCTCGGAGTGGATCCGCGAGACGAGCGAGCCCTCGGAGTACGGCAGCTGCACGCAGACCCGGATGTCGGGGTGCGGGACCTCCTCCTCGAGGACCTGCAGCAGCTGCGGCAGCCCCTCGCCGGTCAGCGCGGACACCAGCACGACGTGCTTCTCGCGGCGCTGGATCCGGCCGAGCACGAGCGGGTCGGCCAGGTCGCACTTGTTGACCACGACGATCTCGGGGATCTTCTGCGCGTCGATCTCGGCGAACACCTGGCGCACCGCGGCC
Organism: Mycobacteriales bacterium; assembly: GCA_046594005.1. Classification (GTDB taxonomy): domain Bacteria; phylum Actinomycetota; class Actinomycetes; order Mycobacteriales; family SCTD01; genus SCTD01. Next base: position 233 of record JBKJQM010000197.1, on the reverse strand, counting down.
AGCTGGCCCTCCGGGTCGTCGTGCGAGCCGTCGACGACGTGCAGGATCAGGTCGGCGCCGGACACCTCCTCGAGCGTCGAGCGGAACGCCTCGACGAGCTGGTGCGGCAGCATCCGCACGAAGCCGACGGTGTCGGACAGCGTGAACTCGCGACCGGACGGCGTGGCAGCCTTGCGGACGGTCGGGTCCAGGGTGGCGAACAGCGCGTTCTCGACCAGCACGCCGGCGCCGGT
>JBKJQM010000186.1:0-3131 GCA_046594005.1 Mycobacteriales bacterium | reverse complement strand
GCTGCACACGGTCGGCGACCTGCTGCGCCACTACCCCCGGCGCTACGCCGAGCGGGGCGCGCTCACGCCGTTCAGCGAGCTGGTGGTGGGCGAGCACGCCACCGTCTTCGCCGAGGTGGTCGAGACCAGGGGGCGGCAGATCCGGGACAAGCTGCACAAGCTCGACGTGACGATCACGGACGCGGACGGCGCGCGGATGACGCTGGCGATGTTCAACCGGCGGTTCGCGGAGAAGCAGCTGCGCCCGGAGCGGCAGGCCTTCTTCTCGGGCAAGGTCGAGGTCTTCAACAACAAGGTGCAGCTCGCGAACCCCGAGTTCCAGCTCGTCGACGACGAGGAGGGCGTCGTGGCCGAGGAGTTCGCCGGGACGCTGCTGCCGATCTACCCGGCCGCGGCCAAGGCGCCCAGCACGACGGTCGCCCGCAGCGTGGCGCACGCGCTGACGATGGTCGACCTCGGCGCCGACCCGCTGCCGGAGGACCTGCGCGAGCGGCACGGGCTCGTCGGCTTCGAGCGCGCCCTGCGCGGGATCCACCGGCCCGGCGGCTGGCCCGAGGTCGGCGCCGCGAAGAAGCGGCTCACCTGGGACGAGGCGTTCGTGCTGCAGGTCGTGCTCGCCCAGCGGCGCGCGGCGATGCAGGCGCAGCCGGGGACACCGCGCGCTGGACGGCCCGGCGGCCTGCTGGAGGAGTTCGACGCGATGCTGCCGTTCGCGCTCACCGCCGGTCAGCTCGAGGTCGGCGGCGTCCTGGCCGCCGAGCTGTCGGCCACCGCGCCCATGCACCGGCTGCTCCAGGGCGAGGTCGGGTCCGGCAAGACGGTCGTGGCGCTGCGGGCGATGCTGCAGGTCGTCGACAGCGGCGGTCAGGCTGCCCTGCTCGCCCCGACCGAGGTCCTGGCCCAGCAGCACGTGCGGTCGCTGAGCGCCATGCTCGGACCGCTCGCGCAGGCCGGCGAGCTCGGCGCCGCACCGGTCGCGACGCGCGTCGCGCTGCTGACCGGCTCGCAGGGGGCCGCCGCGCGCCGTACCGCCCTCGGCGAGGCCGCCGACGGCTCGGCCGGCATCGTCGTCGGCACCCACGCCCTGCTGTCCGAGGGCGTCGCGTTCGCCGACCTCGGCCTGGTCGTCGTGGACGAGCAGCACCGCTTCGGCGTCGAGCAGCGCGACGCCCTGCGCGCGAAGGGCTCGACGCCGCCGCACGTCCTGGTCATGACGGCTACGCCGATCCCGCGCACGATCGCGATGACCGTCTACGGCGACCTCGAGGTGTCCACGCTGAGCGAGCTGCCGCAGGGCCGCTCGCCCATCGGCACCCACGTCGTCGGCACGGGCGGTCGGGCGCTCGGCCGCACCTGGGAGAAGGTGCGCGAGGAGGTGGCCGCCGGCCGGCAGTGCTTCGTGGTCTGCCCGCGGATCGGCGACGCCGACGGGGCCGCGGGGGTGGACGACCAGGACCGGCGGCCGGCAGCCGCGGTCGAGGAGGTGCTGCCGCTCCTGGCCGACGGGCCGCTGCGCGAGCTGCACGTCGAGGCCCTGCACGGCCGGCTCGCCCCGGACGTCAAGGACGACGTCATGCGCCGCTTCGGCCGGGGTGAGGTCGACGTGCTGGTCGCGACGACCGTCATCGAGGTCGGCGTCGACGTCCCGAACGCCACGGTGATGGTCGTGCTGGACGCCGACCGCTTCGGCGTCTCCCAGCTGCACCAGCTGCGGGGTCGCGTGGGCCGCGGGCAGTCAGCGGGGCTGTGCGTGCTGGTCACGGAGGTCGAGGTGGACTCGCCGTCGGGGGAGCGCCTGCGCGCGGTCGCCGGCACGAACGACGGCTTCGAGCTGTCCCGCGTCGACCTCCAGCAGCGCCGCGAGGGCGACGTCCTCGGCGCCAGTCAGTCGGGCACCCGCAGCTCGCTGCGCATGCTCCGCCTCACCGACCACGAGGACGTCATCCGCGAGGCGCGGGCCGAGGCGGTCGCGCTCGTCGCGCAGGACCCGGCGCTGGACCACCGGCCGGGGCTGCGGCAGGCCGTTGCGGACGTGCTCGACGCCGACCGGGCGGAGTTCTTGGCCAAGGCATGAGACGGCGACGGCCCGCAGCACCCGCCGTCAACCCCCGCTCCCGGAGCGATCGGGCGTCGCGGGCACGATGAGCCCATGACACGCGTCATCGCCGGGACCGCCCGCGGCCGCCGCCTCGCGGTGCCGGACGGCACCACCACGAGGCCCACCTCCGACCGCGCACGGGAGGGCATCTTCTCCAGCCTGCTGTCGCTGATGGACCTCGAGGGCGCGCGGGTGATCGACCTCTACGCCGGGTCGGGGGCGCTCGGCTTCGAGGCGCTGTCGCGAGGTGCGGCCTCCGCGACCCTGGTCGAGGACGACCCGGCGGCCGTGGCGGTGCTGCACGACAACCTCGCCCACCTCGGCCTGCCCGGGGCGCACGTCGTGGCGGTCTCGGCCGAGCGCTGGCTGGCCGCGGACCCCGAGCCGCGGTACGACCTGGCGCTGGTCGACCCGCCGTACGACCTGGCCGTCGAGCCCGTGCTGGAGCTGCTGCACCCGTGGCTGGCGGAGGACGCCGTCGTCGCCGTCGAGCGGCGCACCCGGCGCAGCACCTTCGCCTGGCCGGCCGGCTACGAACGGGTGCGCGAGCGGACCTACGGCGAGGCCACGATCTGGTACGCGACCGCGCTGCTAGCGTCGAACGCATGAGAAAGGCCGTCTGCCCGGGGTCCTTCGACCCGGTGACCCTGGGGCACCTCGACATCGTCGAGAGGGCCTCGAAGATCTACGACGAGGTGACCGTCGCGGTCCTCGTCAACAAGAAGAAGAGCTCGCTCTACACGGTCGAGGAGCGCATGGCGCTGCTCACCGAGGTGACCGCGGAGTACGGCAACATCAAGGTCGACAGCTTCCACGGACTGCTCGTGGACTACTGCCGCACCTACGAGATCCCGGTGATCGTCAAGGGCCTGCGCGCGATCAGCGACTTCGACTACGAGCTGCAGATGGCGCAGATGAACCACGGCCTGGCCGGCGTCGAGACGATGTTCATGACGACCAACCCGCTGTACTCCTTCCTGTCCTCCAGCCTGGTCAAGGAGGTCGCGACGTACGGCGGCGACGTCTCCGGCCT
>JBKJQM010000386.1:0-5767 GCA_046594005.1 Mycobacteriales bacterium | reverse complement strand
GCTGACCTTCGCCGGCGGCCTCGCCCTCGGCATCGCGCAGCCCGTGGTCGTCCAGCTGCTGTCGAGGTTCCCGAGCATCCGCGGCGTCGAGGAGCTGACCGCGCTGGCGTTCGTCCTCGGCGCGCTGCTGCTGTTCCCGAAGGGCGGGCGCAAGGACGTCTCCAGCGGCGGACTCACTCCGGTGCCCGTCCTCCCGCTGCCTCGCGCCGGCTCGGCCATCGGGCTGGCGGTCGGCATCGTCACCACGGCCGTGCTGTTCCCCCTGCTCGTCGACGGGCAGGGCCTGTTCAGCCGCTACAACGTCACGCAGACCGCGGTCTGGTCGCTTGCCGTCCTGTCGCTCGTCCTGCTCGTGGGCGTCGTCGGCCAGGTGTCCCTTTGCCAAGCGGTCTTCATGGGCATCGGGGCCTTCGGCACCGCGATCGCCACCTCGCACGGCGTCCCGTTCCTGCTCGCGATGCTGCTGGGCGGCGCGCTCGCCGCCGTCGCCGCCACCCTCGTCGGGCTGCCGGCGATCCGCCTCGAGCCGCTCGAGCTCGCGATCGCCACGCTGTCGCTGGCCTTCACCGCCGACCGGTTCCTCTACAACTGGGCGCCGCTGGTCAGCGCGGAGGGCAACCGGCAGGTCGCCCGGCCAGGGTTCGCCGAGGTCGACGGTGCCGACGTCGTGGCCGGTGACCGGGCGTTCGCCTGGCTGGCCGTCGCGGTGCTCGTGATCGCCTGCTGCGCCGTCGCGTCCCTGCGTCGCGCCCGCACCGGCGCCGCCCTCACCGCGCTGCGCTCCTCGGAGCCGGCCACGGCCGCGATGGGCTTCTCGGTCACGTCGGCCAAGCTCCGCGGCTTCGCGGCGTCGGGCTTCCTCGCCGGTCTGGCCGGGGCGCTGTACGCCGGCCTCGTGCAGGGCGCCTCGGGTGCGCCCTTCGACTTCACCCGCTCCATCACGCTGCTGGCCTACGCCGTCATCGTCGGCGTCGCCAGCGTTCCCGGTGCGCTGGCCGGGGGCGCCATCGTCACGATGTCGACCTACTCCAGCGGCGGCGCCGAGGTGGCGAACGGCAACGTCGCCAGCCTCACGACGGCGTTCACCGGGCTGCTGCTCATCCTGGTCCTCGCCCTCGCACCGGAAGGGCTCGCGGGCCTGGTGTCGAAGATCAAGGCGAGGGTCGTCCGCGGCCGACCCCGACCCGGCGTCCCGGTCCAGCGGACACCCGAGCGCGAGGAGGTGAGCGTCTAGTGGCTGCTGCCCTCGAGCTGCGCGACGTCGGCGTGCGCTTCGGCACGTTCGACGCGGTCGACGGCGTCTCGCTCACCGTGCACGCCGGCGAGGTCGTCGGCCTCATCGGCCCGAACGGCGCCGGCAAGACCGTGACGTTCAACGTCGTGACCGGACTGCAGCCGGCCACCCGCGGCTCGGTGCTGCTCGGCGGCGAGGACGTCACTCGTGCCGCCGCGCACACCCGTACCGCGATGGGGCTGGCCCGCACCTTCCAGGTCGTGCAGCTGTTCGCCGGCATGACGGTGCAGGAGAACCTCATGGTCGCCGCGCACCGCTGGACCTCCGCCGGCGTCGTCGTCGACAGCCTGCGCCTGCCCGGCCGCCGGCGGGCGCTGGAGCAGGCGCGCGAGCGGGCCCGGGCCGTGCTGGCCTTCCTGGAGCTGTCGCACATCGCCGACGTCGAGGCGTCCTCGCTGCCCGTGGGCCAGGCCCGCCTCGTCGAGCTGGCGCGCGCGCTCTGCCTCAAGCCGAAGGTGCTGCTGCTCGACGAGCCGGCCTCAGGGCTCGACCCGTCCGAGACCGCCGACTTCGTGGACCTGCTCGCCGAGGTCCGCTCGACCCTCGGGTGCGCCATGCTCCTGGTGGAGCACGACATGGGGGTGGTCATGCCGCTGTGCGACCACCTGGTCGTCATGAACTTCGGGCGCGTGCTCGCCGCCGGGACGCCGCAGGAGGTCCGCGACGACCCGGAGGTCCGGGCGGCCTACCTCGGCGCCGTCCCGGACGAGGCGCTGGCATGAGCACCCCCCTGCTGGAGGTCGACCGGATCTCGGTCGCGTACGGCGGTGTCGTCGCCGTGCGCGACGTGTCGCTGACCGTCGATCCGGGGCAGGTCGTCGCGGTCCTGGGCGCGAACGGCGCCGGCAAGACGACGACGCTGCTCGGGGTCTCCGGCCTGGTCAAGGTCCGCTCCGGCGACGTGCGCTTCGACGGCGTGTCGCTGCTGCGCCGCTCCCCGGAGTCGATCGCCCGGCTCGGCATCGCGCACGTGCCGGCGGGCCGCGGCATCTTCCCCGGCCTGTCCGTCGCGGACAACCTGCGCATGGGGCTGTACGGCTCCGGCCGCGACGGCTCCGACGAGGGTGCGGCGATGGTCGAGCGGGTGCTCGACCTGTTCCCGATCCTGCGCGAGCGCCGCACCCAGGCGGCCGGCACCATGTCCGGCGGTCAGCAGCAGCAGCTCGCCATCGGTCGTGCGCTCGTCCAGGCCCCGCGCCTGCTGCTGCTGGACGAGATGTCCATGGGGCTGTCGCCGACGGTGGTCGCCGACCTGTTCGCGATCGTGGCCGACCTGCGCAGCGACGGCATCGCCGTCGTCATGGTCGAGCAGTTCGTCGGGCAGGCGCTCGCCGTCTGCGACACCGCGATCGTCCTGGAGCAGGGCACCGTCGTCGCGCAGGGCTCCCCGGAGCAGCTGTCGCAGGACGACCTCGCCGCCGCCTACCTCGGCGCCGACGCGAAGGGGGAGCGTCGGCTGGCCGGCCCCCCGCGCAGCGCTCAGGAGTCGGTCGCCGTACGGCTGCCCGGCACCGACGTGCGCCGCCTGCAAGAGCTGGCGGCCGCCCGCGGCCAGAGCGTCGACCAGGCCGTCGCCGAGCTCGTCGAGGACGCGCTTCACGACCGACGCGCGACCGGCGGTCGGCCGTGACGCCCGCCGTCAAGGCACGCATCGCCCTTGCCGCCGCGGCGCTGCCGATGGTCCTGGGTGCGGTGGCCGTACGCCCGGCCGGCGCGCAGAGCGCTCCCGAGGCGTACGAGGACTACGCGCTCACCGGCGTCGCCGCGGCCGTCCGGACCAACGGCGACGTCGGCAACGCCGGAGGCCTCGCCACCCTCGACACCGCCACCGGGTCGGTCGCCGCGCGCGTCGACAGCGCCCCCTCGACCGGCGTGCTGGCGGCGCCGTACGAACCCGGGACGCTCACCCGGACCGTCGTCGGCCAGGTCAACGCCGGCGCGGGCGAGGCGGTCCTCGACGTACCGGACGCGGAGGCGCAGTTCCCCGGGTCGCAGACGTCGGCGGAGCTGGTCACCGTTCCCGACACGGACGCAGGCGTCGTGACGAGCCGCGGCGGTTCGGCGGCCGCGAAGGTCACCGAGACCAGCGCCACGGGCCGCGCCACCGGCGAGCTGCTCGACGTGGCGCGCCTGGTCCAGGTCGAGGCCGCCACGTCGGCGGTCGAGCTGTCGGCCGACCCCACGAAGGCCACGACGCTGGCGACCGCCCAGACCTCCGTCGGCAAGGTCGTCGTCGCGGGCGTCCTGGTCCTCGACGACGTCGTCGCCACAGCGAAGATCACCGCCAAGGGCAGCGCGCACACTCCCTCGGCGTCGCTCGTCCTGGGCGGAGCGACGGTCGGCGGCCAGGCCGTCGAGATCAGCAACCAGGGCGTCACCGCCGCCGGCCGCCCACTCATCCCGGGGCAGACCGTCGAGGACCTGAACGACCAGGTCAACCAGGACCTCGCGCAGGCGGGCATCTCGATCAGCCTCATCGGCGCCAGCACCGAGAAGAGCGCGCGCGGGGCCTCGGCCGACACCGGCGGGCTCACCGTCCGGCTGGCCACACCGGAGCTGCCGGGTGGCATCGCTGCGAACCGCCTCGAGCTCGTGCTCGGCGGTGTCTCCCTGACCGAGACCGACGGGCTCGCCCAGCCCGCGGTCGAGGTGCCCGAGGTGGTCGCCCCGGTCGACGTCCCCGACAGCGGGCCCGTCGGCGGCGGGCAGACGAGCACCACGTTCGTCCCCGGCACCCCGGGCACTCCTGGCACACCGGGGCTGGTCCCGCCCGGCGGACAGGCGCCGCTGGTGGCCGCGCCGCAGTCCGCCGCGTCGTTCGCCGTCGCGGGACGGCGACTCGGAGCGACCACGGCGCTGGCCGCCTTCGCCGTCTGGCAGTTCCTCTCGCTCGGCACCGCCACGCTCTACGCCGTCGTCGACCGCCGTCGACGGAGCTCCCTGCTCACGAAGGCGATGGCATGACCGCGGACGTCCTGACCAAGACCCGGCGCCGCAGCGAGGTCGTCTGCCCGACGTGCTCCGCGCCGTACCGCCCGTCGCTGACCGCGTGGGCGTGCCCCGTCTGCGACACCGCCGCGCCCGGCGCGGAGAGCCGGCGGCTGCGGCGGTTCGACGACCCGGACGACCGGCTGCTGGCCATCGTGCTGTTCGCCACCATCGCCAACGTCGTCCTGCTCGCGCTGCTGTCCGTCTTCGTCGTGAAGGGCTGAGGTGCACCTCTCCGAGCTCCAGACCCCCGCCCTGCTGGTCGACCGCGCGCAGCTCGAGCAGAACCTCGACCTCATGGCCGAGGCGCTGCCGGGCCGTCGCCTGCGCCCGCACGTCAAGGCGTTCAAGACCACCGCGCTCGCCCGGCTCATGGCCGATCGGGGTCACACCGGCTTCACCTGCGCGACCATTCGCGAGGTCGAGGGCATGGCCGCCGCCGGTCTCGGTGAGGACCTGCTGCTCGCCAACGAGGTCCTCGACGCGCGACGCCTCGGCCTGGTCGTGGAGCAGGGCGCCCGGGTGACCCTGGCCGTCGACAGCGACGTCACCGTCGAGGCGGCCGCTGCGGGCGGGGTGCGCGAGGTCGTGGTCGACGTCAACGTCGGCCTGCCGCGGTGCGGGTGCGACCCGGAGGACGCCGGGCGCCTCGCCGACCTCGCCCGGAGCAAGGGCCTCGAGGTGCGCGGCGTCATGGGCTACGAGGGCCACGTGATGCTCGTCGAGGACCCGGCCGACAAGGTCCGCCAGACCGAGGAGTGCATGGCCAGGCTGCTCAGGGCCAGCGCCGACGTCGGCGGCGACCTCGTCTCTGCCGGCGGCACCGGGACCTACCGCGAGAACACGTGGGCCAACGAGATCCAGGCCGGCAGCTACGCCCTGATGGACACCACGTACTCCGCCGCCGGGCTGCCCTTCGCGCAGGCGCTGACGGTCCTGGCGAAGGTCATCTCCACCAACGCGCAGGGCTGGGCCGTGGCCGACCTGGGGCTGAAGTCGCTCGGCATGGACCACGGCAACCCGACCGTGCCGGGCGGCCTGGTGTGGTTCTGCTCCGACGAGCACACGACGTTCTCGCCCGTGGACGACGCGACGTTCGCGGTCGGTGACCTGGTCCGCGCCCTGCCGGCGCACGTCGACCCGACGATCGCGCTGCACGAGCGGATGCACCTCGTCGACGGTGACGAGGTCGTCGAGACCTGGGACGTGGACCTGCGCGGCTGGTGAGCCGCTCCGCCAGGGCGTGAACCGGTCCGGGCTCGTCGTGCGACAGGGGGTGCGTAGGCTCGTCGACGAGAGAGGCGCCCCATGGCCCGCACCCGAGTGCTCATCCTGACTGCCACCGTCCCTGCCGCTGCGGCCGTCGTCCTGGCGGCGCTGCCCGCCACGCCGGCGCTGGGCGCCGCCAGCCGGACGCGGGCCGAGGGACCCCTGACGTCCTACTCCGCAGCCGTCCCCGCGGGGGCGGCGGCCCGGGTGCAGGCG
>JBKJQM010000177.1:0-3387 GCA_046594005.1 Mycobacteriales bacterium | reverse complement strand
GTCGCCGACGTCGTCGGCTACCTGACCGCACCGGCCGGCTAGCTCCCCGGTCCGGTCCGCCCCGGCCCCGGTCTCCCGCACTGCGGAGGCCGGGGCCGCGGCGTGTGCGGGGTCCTGCTGATCATCCGCAGGATCGGTGCGCAAGACCCGCCCAGGGGCGGCGCCTTGCGCACGGATGCTGCGGATGATCTGCGGGGTCGGGGCTAGGTGTCGAGGAGGCGAGCCAGGAGCTGGTCGATCGCCTCGGCGCTGCGCTCCTCGCCGCAGGGCACGCTCGCCTCGGTGCGGTCGAGGAACTCGCGCAGCGTCGCGCGCTCGATCGAGACGCAGGCCGCTCGCCCGGGCCGGGCCAGCTCGAGCCAGACCCGGTCCCGGAGCTCGTCCGGTCGGATCCGTACCTCGCCGTCGCCGGTGGGCTCGTCGAGGCCGTACCGCAGGAAGTCGCGCAGCAGCACCCACCGGCCGCGGGGGAGCGCCGGGTGGTCGGGCTGGGCGGTCAGCAGGATCTCGACCGCGAGCGCGTCCTCGGGCCGCCACGTCAGCGTCAGGACCGTCATCCGGCCGCGCCCGCTGTGGCCTCCGTCGTCGATCACCACCTCGGCGGTGACGGGGGCGGCGGGCACCGCGCAAGCCTTGCACCGGACTCCCGCATCGGCTGCTCCGGGGGTCCCGAGACGTAGGCTGGCGAGCGTGTCAGACCCCTCGTCCTACCGGCCGGCGCCGGGGACGATCCCGGTGTCTGCAGGGGTCTACAAGTTCCGTGACGCCAGCGGCCGCGTGGTCTACGTCGGCAAGGCCAAGAGCCTGCGGCAGCGGCTGAACAGCTACTTCGCGGACCTGTCCGCGCTGCACCCGCGCACCCGCCAGATGGTCACGACGGCGACGTCGGTCGAGTGGACCGTGGTGCAGACCGAGGTCGAGGCGCTGCAGCTGGAGTACTCCTGGATCAAGGAGTACGACCCCCGCTTCAACGTGAAGTACCGCGACGACAAGAGCTATCCGAGCCTGGCCGTCACCCTGCACGAGGACTTCCCGCGGCTGCAGGTCATGCGCGGGCCGAAGAAGAAGGGCGTGCGCTACTTCGGGCCTTACGCCCACGCCTGGGCGATCCGCGAGACCCTCGACCTGCTGCTGCGCGTGTTCCCGGCCCGGACCTGCTCCAACGGCGTCTTCAGGCGCGCGGGCCAGGTCGGCCGGCCCTGCCTGCTCGGCTACATCGACAAGTGCTCCGCCCCCTGCGTCGGCAAGGTCGACCAGGCCGAGCACCGGGCGATCGTCGACGACTTCTGCGACTTCATGGCCGGCCAGTCCGGCCGCTTCGTCAAGCGCCTCGAGAAGGAGATGGCCGAGGCGGCCGCGTCGCAGGACTACGAGCGGGCGGCCCGCCTGCGCGACGACGTCGGCGCCCTCACCCGGGCGACGGAGAAGCAGGCCGTCGTGCTCGCGGACGGCACCGACGCGGACGTCATCGCGGTGGCCGAGGACCAGCTCGAGGCGGCCGTCCAGGTCTTCCACGTCCGCGGTGGTCGGGTGCGCGGGCAGCGCGGCTACGTCGTCGACAAGGTCGAGGAGCTCACGACCGGCGAGCTGGTCGGCCAGTTCCTGGCCCAGGCGTACGGCGACGATCCCGAGGACCCTGAGCTGGAGGTGGACCGCCGCATGGCGCCGGGGGCGGGCGTACGGCTGCGCAAGGAGGGCGACGACGTCCCCCGCGAGGTCCTCGTGCCGGCCCTGCCCCCCGACCTCGACGTCCTGCAGTCGTGGCTGTGCGACCTGCGGGGCACCAACGTGCAGATCCGCGTCCCGCAGCGCGGCGACAAGCGGGCGCTGCTGGAGACCGTCGAGCGCAACGCCACGTCGGCGTTCGCGCTGCACAAGACCAAGCGGGCCAGCGACCTGACCGCTCGCTCGCTGGCCCTGTCCGAGCTCCAGGAGGCGCTCGAGCTGGCTGAGGCGCCGCTGCGGATCGAGTGCTTCGACATCAGCCACCTGCAGGGGACGGGCACAGCGGCCTCCATGGTCGTGGTCGAGGACGGGCTGGCGCGCAAGAGCGAGTACCGCCGCTTCGCCGTGCGCGGCACCGACGGGAACGACGACACCGCCTCCATGCGCGAGGTGATCCGCCGGCGCTTCGCCCGCTACCTCGACGAACGGTCGGAGACGGGTCAGCTCGACGTCGAGGACGGGCACGTCGACCCGGTCCCCGACCAGCGCCCCGGCATCGATCCCGTGACCGGGCGGCCGCGGCGCTTCGCCTACCCGCCCCAGCTGGTGGTCGTCGACGGCGGGCAGCCGCAGGTCGCCGCGGCGCAGGCGGCGCTGGACGAGCTCGGCATCGACGACGTGGCGCTGGTGGGCCTAGCCAAGCGACTGGAGGAGGTGTGGGTCCCGAGCTCGGCGGACCCCGTCATCCTGCCGCGCACCAGCGAGGGCCTCTACCTGCTGCAGCGGGTCCGCGACGAGGCCCACCGGTTCGCCATCGCCTACCACCGGCAGAAGCGCTCCAAGACCATGACGGCGTCCGCGCTGGACGGCATCGCCGGGCTGGGGGAGACCCGCCGCAAGGCGCTGCTCCGGCACTTCGGCAGCCTCAAGCGGCTCAAGGCCGCCACCGTCGAGGAGGTCATGGAGGTGCCCGGCATCGGTCGCCGCACCGCCGAGGCGGTCCTGTCGGCGGTCGCAGCGCCACCGGTCGTGGCCGTGGTCCCCGCCTTCGACCCCGTGACTGGAGAGGTCGTCGCATGACCGCCCCCCCGTCGGCAGGCGCCGGCCTCCAGCTGGTGGTCGTCACCGGCCTGTCCGGTGCCGGTCGCTCCACCGCTGCCAAGTGCCTGGAGGACCTCGGCTGGTTCGTCGTGGACAACCTGCCACCGGCCCTCCTACCGACGATGGTCGACCTCGGGTCGCGCTCCCAGGGAGCCGTCGGCAAGATCGCCGTCGTCGTCGACGTGCGGTCCCGGGCCTTCAGCTCGGACCTCCGGACCGCGCTGGAGGAGCTCGGCCGGCTGGGCATGTCCCCCAGGGTGCTGTTCCTGGAGGCCGGGACCGACGCGCTGGTGCGCCGCTTCGAGAGCGTCCGGCGGCCGCACCCGCTCCAGGCCGAGGGCCGGCTCGTCGACGGCATCACCCGCGAGCGGGACCTGCTACGCGACCTGCGCGGCAGCGCCGACCTCGTCCTGGACACCTCGCTGCTCAACGTCCACGAGCTGCGCGCCAAGGTGACGGCGGCCTTCGGCGCCACCGGCACAGCGGCCGGGCTGCAGCTCACGGTGCTGTCGTTCGGCTTCAAGTACGGCCTGCCGGTCGACGCCGACCTCGTCGCCGACATGCGCTTCCTGCCCAACCCGCACTGGGTGCCCGAGCTCCGACCGCACACCGGCCGCGACC
>JBKJQM010000097.1:0-6909 GCA_046594005.1 Mycobacteriales bacterium | reverse complement strand
GCGCTCGTGGTCGTGCAGCTCGCCGTAGCGCACGTCGAAGGGCTCGTCGTCGACGAGCAGCCGGATGAGCTTGCCGTTCGTGACGTCGACGACGGTCTGGCCGTCCTCGGGGTAGCCGTACCCCGCCTCGGCGTACGGCAGCGGACGGACCTCGTAGAACGAGTTGAGGTAGGTGCCCGGGATCGCGTGCGGCTCGCCCTCGTCGAGGTTGCCGCGCAGGCCGATGTGGCCGTTGGACAGGGAGAACACCGACTCGGTCTGGGCCAGCACCTCGAGGTGCAGGTGCGGCTCGCGGACCGCCCAGGGCTCCACGGGGAACGTGCTGGAGCCGATCACGCGAGCAGCTCGTCGAGGTCCTGCACGACGACGTCCGCCCCGTGCGCCCGCAGGGCGTCAGCCTGCCCGACGCGGTCGAGGCCCACGACGAGCGCGAAACCGCCCGCTCGACCCGCCTCGGCGCCGGACAGCGCGTCCTCGAACACGACCGCCTGTGCGGGCTCGACCCCCAGGTCGGCAGCGGCGGCGAGGAACGTGTCGGGGGAGGGCTTGCCCTTGAGCGACCGCTCGCGCGCCGTGACGCCGTCCACCCGCAGCTCGACGTACTGCGCGAGGCCGGTGACCTCGAGCACCTGCGCGGTGTTGGCACTGCTGGACACCACCGCCCTGCGCAGCCCCGCGTCCTGGGCCGCCTGCAGGTAGCGGCGGCTCCCTTCGTAGACGCGCACGCCGTCCTGCTCGATGGTCTTCAGCAGCAGCTGGTTCTTGCGGTTCCCGATGCCGTAGACCGACCCGGTGCCGGGGGCGTCGTCGGGGCTCCCGTCGGGGAGCTCGATCGATCGGCTGGCGAAGAAGTCCCGCACGCCGTCTTCCCGTCTCTTGCCGTCGACGTAGGCGTTGTAGTCGCCCGCCGGGTCGAACTCCACGAAGGGCTCGCCCGTCCGCTCTGCCCGGTCCCGCAGGTAGCCGTCGAAGGTGGCCTTCCAGGCCCGGTTGTGGACGGCCGCGGTGTCGGTGAGGACGCCGTCGAGGTCGAACAGGCATGCCTTCACGCCGTCGGGCAGACCGAGCACAGGGGACCTCCAGAGGGGACGTCGTCCGATCATGCCCCGCGAGCACCACGCCTATCGTGGAGGTGGGATGTCGACGTCGACCGCGGAGCTGCACGCACGCCTGGAGCCGCTGCTGCTGCGCGACGCCCGGCGGCTGTCCCGGCGCGTCGACGCGCTGAGGCTCACGGCTGACGAGGGACGGCTGCAGGCGATGGAGCGCGACGTCGCTGCCGCCGAGGAGCGGCTCGCCCGGCGCCTGGCAGCCGTGCCCGCGCGGATCGTCTACCCCGAGACGCTGCCCGTGTCGGAGCGGCGTGACGACATCGCCGCTGCCATCCGCGACCACCAGGTCGTCGTCATCGCCGGCGAGACCGGGTCCGGCAAGACCACGCAGATCCCGAAGATCTGCCTGGAGCTGGGCCGCGGCGTGCGCGGGATGGTCGGCCACACCCAGCCGCGCCGGCTCGCCGCGCGGTCGGTCGCCGAGCGCATCGCCGAGGAGCTCGAGACACCGCTCGGCGCGACCGTCGGCTACACCGTGCGCTTCCACGATCAGGTCGGCGAGGACACCCTCGTCAAGCTGATGACCGACGGTGTCCTGCTGGCCGAGATGCAGCGCGACCGCGACCTGCTGGCCTACGACACGATCATCCTCGACGAGGCGCACGAGCGGTCTCTCAACATCGACTTCCTGCTCGGCCTGCTCAAGCAGCTGCTCGCGCGCCGGCCCGACCTCAAGCTGGTCATCACCTCGGCCACCATCGACCCGCAGCGCTTCGCCGACCACTTCGGCGGCGCCCCGGTCCTCGAGGTGTCCGGACGCAGCTTCCCGGTCGAGGTCCGCTACCGGCCGCTCGTCGACGAGGACACCGACCAGGTGCAGGCGATCGTCGAGGCGGTCGACGAGCTGTCCGGCGAGGGTCCCGGCGACATCCTGGTCTTCCTGTCCGGTGAGCGCGAGATCCGCGACACCGCAGACGCTCTGCGCGGCTCGGTGCCGCCCGGCACGGAGGTGCTGCCGCTGTTCGCGCGGCTGTCCGCGGCCGAGCAGCACCGCGTGTTCGCACCGCACCCGGGGCGCCGGGTGGTGCTGGCCACGAACGTCGCCGAGACCTCGCTGACGGTGCCCGGCATCAGGTACGTCGTCGACCCCGGCACCGCGCGCATCTCGCGGTACAGCCAGCGCACCAAGGTGCAGCGCCTGCCCATCGAGGCGGTCTCGCAGGCGTCCGCCACCCAGCGGGCCGGGCGCTGCGGCCGCGTCGCTCCGGGCATCTGCATCCGGCTCTACGAGGAGGAGGACCTGCTCGCGCGGCCCGCCTTCACCGACCCCGAGATCCTCCGGACGAACCTCGCGTCGGTCATCCTGCAGATGACGGCGCTGGGCCTCGGCGACATGGCGGCGTTCCCCTTCGTCGACCCCCCGGACAGCCGCAACGTCAAGGACGGGATCGACCTGCTGGTCGAGCTCGGGGCGCTCGACCCGTCGCAGGAGGACGCGCGCAAGCGGCTCACCAAGGTCGGACGCACGTTGGCGCAGCTGCCGATCGACCCGCGGCTCGCGCGCATGGTGGTGGAGGCCGATCGCCACGGCTGCGTGCGGGACGTGCTCGTCATCGCCGCGGCGCTGTCCATCCAGGACCCGCGCGAGCGGCCGCAGGACAAGCAGCAGCTGGCGGCGGAGCTGCACGGCCGGTTCACGGACGAGACCAGCGACTTCCTCGCCTACCTCAACCTGTGGCGGTACGTGCAGGAGCAGCAGAAGGAGCTGTCCAGCAGCGCCTTCCGCCGGCTGTGCAAGAAGGAGCTGCTCAACTACCTGCGGGTGCGCGAGTGGCAGGACCTGCACAGCCAGCTCCGCCGGTCGCTCAAGCAGCTCGACCTGTCCCTCGACAGCTCGGCCACCAACGCGGACGCGGTGCACATCTCCCTGCTGGCTGGCCTGCTCAGCCACGTCGGGCTGCGCGACACCGAGAAGCGCGAGTACGTCGGGGCGCGCAACGCCCGCTTCGCGCTGGTGCCGAGCTCCGCGCTGGCGAAGAAGGCCCCCCGCTGGGTGATGGCCGCCGAGCTCGTCGAGACCAACCGCATGTGGGGACGCGTGTCGGCCCGGGTCGACCCGGCGTGGGTCGAGCGGGTCGGGGCCCACCTGGTGAAGCGGCAGTACAGCGAGCCGCACTGGGAGCGCAAGCAGGCAGCCGTCATGGCCTTCGAGCGGGTCACCCTCTACGGCGTCCCGGTCGTCGCCCAGCGGAAGGTCAACTTCGCGCAGGTCGCCCCCGTGCTGTGCCGGGAGATGTTCCTGCGGTCGGCCCTGGTGGAGGGCGACTGGGACACGTTCCACGCCTTCTTCGCGGCGAACCGCGCGCTGCTCGACGACGTCGAGGAGCTGGAGCACCGCGCACGGCGCCGCGACATCGTCGTGGACGACCAGGCGCTGTACGACTTCTACGACGCCCGCGTCCCGCAGGACGTGGTGAGCGGCCGGCACTTCGACGCGTGGTGGAAGAAGACCCGGCACGACACGCCAGACCTGCTCACCTTCACGATGTCGGACCTGGTGAGCGACGACGCGGCCGTCCTGTCGGCGCTGGACCACCCGGACGTGTGGGTGCAGGGCGACCTGCAGCTCCCGCTGACCTACCAGTTCGAGCCGGGCAGCGACGCCGACGGGGTGACGGTGCACCTCCCGCTGGACGTGCTCAACCGCGTGTCCTCCGACGGCTTCGACTGGCAGGTGCCCGGGCTGCGGCTGGAGCTGGTCACGGCCCTCATCAAGTCCCTGCCCAAGCCGCTCCGGGTCCGCTGCGTCCCGGCCCCCGACACGGCTGCGCACGTGCTCGGCGTCGTGGAGCCCCGGTCGCGTCCGCTGCTCGACGCGCTCGAGACCGAGCTGCTCAACCTCAGGCGCGTCGACATCCGCGCGGAGGACTGGCGGCTGGACCGGGTGCCGGACCACCTGCGCATGACGTTCCGCATCGAGGACGGCGAGGGCCGCACGCTCGCCGAGGGCAAGGACCTCGAGGCGCTCAAGGCCTCGCTCCAGCCGAAGGTCCAGCAGGCGCTGTCCTCGGCGGCGGCCAGCATCGAGCGCTCCGGCCTGACGACGTGGGACGTCGGTGTGCTGCCCCGTGAGGTGGCACAGGGCGCGGTGCGTGGGTTTCCGGCGCTCGTCGACGAGGGCGGCAGCGTCGCGGTGCGGGTGCTCGGCACGCCCGCTGAGCAGGCGCTCGCGCACGGGCGAGGCACCCGGACGCTGCTGATGCTCACGCTTCCCAACCCGGTGAAGGCGGTGCAGGGCAGGCTCCCCAACGCCACGAAGCTGGCGCTGACGCGCAACCCGTACGGCACGGTGAACGCCGTACTTGGGGACTGCGCGACCGCGGCCCTCGACGACCGCATGGCGTCTCACGGCCGGCCGGTGTGGGACGCCGACGCCTTTGCGGCGCTGCGCGAGGCGGTGCGTCCCGAGCTCGTGCCGGCGCTGGACGACGTCCTGGCGCAGGTCACGAAGGTGCTCGGCAGCTGGTACGACCTGTCGGCGCGGCTGGACGCGGAGACGCGGCCGGCGCTGGCGACCTCGGTGGCGGACATGCGGGCGCACCTGGACCGGCTGGTGCGTCCCGGCTTCGTCACCGCCACCGGGCGCGCCCGGCTGCCGGACCTGATGCGCTACCTGCAGGCGCTGGACGTCCGGTTGACCAAGCTCCCGGGTGACCCGGCCCGGGACCGGCTCAACGCGGTCGAGGTCGCGCGCGTGACGACCGAGGTCGAGGACCTCGCCCGCAAGCTCTCCCCGTCGCCCGGGCTGGACCAGGTGCGGGCGATGGTGGAGGAGCTCCGCATCAGCCTGTTCGCGCAGCCCATGCGCACCCGCTACCCGGTGTCCGAGAAGCGGATCTACAAGGCGCTCGACGCGCTCCTCCCGTGATGTCGGGCCTGCGCCGGTTAGCCTGAAGCGCTGGCCTCGCAACCTCGTGGCCGTCCTGGGCGTCCTGCTCAGCAGGAAGACCGCCCCGTTCGAGGAGACCGCTGTGCCCCGCCGTACGACCACCCGCTTGACCGCCCTGGCCGCCGCCGGCGCGACCGTCCTCGCCCTCGCCGGCTGCACCTCGCAGGGCGGGCAGCAGATCAGCGCACCGGCCGCGGTGCAGGACCCGACCACCCCGGCGGTCGTCGACGAGCCGACCGCCGAGCCGGCGAGCCCGAGCGCACCGGGCAGCCCGTCGCCCACGACCGCGCCCAGTCCCGCGAAGCCCGCGTTCTCGTACGACGTGGCGGCCGTGCAGACCAGGCTGACCGCGCAGAAGTACTACGCCGGCGCCATCGACGGCCGCCGCGGCCGATCGCTGCGCAGCGCGGTGATGGCCTTCCAGAAGGTCAACGGCCTCGGCATCGACGGCACCGTCGGCCCGAAGACGCTCGCAGCTATCAGCGCGCCGAGAGCACCTGTCCTGAAGGGGTCTTCGCCTGCCAACCGGGTCGAGGTCGACCTCAGCAAGCAGGTCGCCTACGTCGTCAAGGGCGGCGCGATCGCGCGCATCCTGCCGGTGAGCTCCGGCAACGGCCGCAGGTACGAGCAGAAGGACGGCAGCGAGGCCCGCGCCCTCACCCCGGTCGGCTACTACACGGTCCAGCGCCGCATCGTCGGCGAGCGCAAGGCCGACCTCGGCTCGCTCTACGACCCGCAGTACTTCTACCGGGGCTGGGCGATCCACGGGTCCAACAGCGTCCCAGCGGGGCCGGCGAGCCACGGGTGCGTCCGGGTGACGCGCGCCGACGCCAAGTACCTGCTCGACGCCATCAGCGTCGGCACCGCGGTCTACCTCTACGGCGGCACGCACACCTTCACGGCCGGCAGCAGCGCCCCGGGCACGGACGCACCGACCGGTGACACCGCCGCGGACGCGACCGAGCCGACCACGGCGCCCTCACCCGCGCCCGTCCGGACCGAGACGACCAGCCCGCGCCCGGTGAGCTCCCCGAGCCCCACGGCGGCGCCGCGGACCCAGCCGTCCGCGACGACGGCGCCGAGCGCCCGGCCCACGGCCAGCCCGACCGCGCGCTAGGCGTCAGCCGACGGGGCGCTCGAACACTGCGAGCATCCCCTCGGTGCTGCCCGGGCCGACCCGTCCGCGGACGTCGGCCTCGGTGAGGGTCTTGAGCTGCCAGCCGCTCTCGGCCTTCTCGTTGAGGACCTGCTCGACCTTGTCGCCGCTCATCTTGTCGCCGATCATCCCCTCGCGGATCTCGACGACGAGGTACTCGTAGCGCTGCTGCACGGCTGCTCCCGGTGCTCGGCGCGGCCCGACTGCCGCTGGGCGAGCATGCACCCTGCGGCGGTGCGCCGGACTGGCACGATGTCGCCGTGACCGCCGCCCCGCTCCGCACCGTGACGGCGAGCCGCTACGTCCTGCCGCTGCGCGAGGGGGGCTCGCTGCCCGGGATCATGGAGGCCGACGACCTCGGCACCTGGGTCGTGAAGTTCGTCGGCGCCGGCCAGGGGCGCAAGGTCCTCGTCGCAGAGGTCCTCGTCGGTGAGCTGGCCCGCCGGCTCGGGCTGCCCGTGCCCGAGCTGGTCCTGGTCGACGTCGACCCGGTGCTGGGCCGGGCCGAGCCGGACGAGGAGGTGCAGGACCTGCTGCGCGCGAGTCCCGGTCTGAACCTCGGCACCGACTACCTGCCGGGCTCGCTCGGCTTCGACCCGAACGCGCACACCGTCGACGCGGACCTCGCGAGCCGGGTGCTGTGGCTCGACGCGCTCGTCGGGAACGTCGACCGCAGCTGGCGCAACCCCAACCTGCTGATGTGGCACCGGGAGCTGTGGCTCATCGACCACGGTGCGTCGCTGGTCTTCCAC
>JBKJQM010000445.1:0-14307 GCA_046594005.1 Mycobacteriales bacterium | reverse complement strand
TCCCGGCGGTGTAGCTCAGTTGGCAGAGCAAGCGACTCATAATCGCTGTGTCACCGGTTCAAGTCCGGTCATCGCTACCAGCGTGCCGGCATCCGCCGGGTAGTCTGGGAACTTCCGCGCCCACGTACACGAGAGCAGGCCCACCCGCATGGCAGCCACCGACGTCCGCCCGAAGATCACGATGGCCTGCCAGGTCTGCAAGAACCGCAACTACATCACCAAGAAGAACCGGCGCAACGACCCGGACCGCATGGACCTCAAGAAGTTCTGCCCGACCTGCCGGCAGCACACCGACCACCGCGAGACGCGCTAGCCGCTCCTCGCCCGCACCGACGCCAGGCCGGTCCCCCGCGGGGGCCGGCCTTCGTCGTGCGACGAGAACGCGTTGCTACGGTGCGCCCCCCGCCACACCTCGCCAGGAGCCGCCCGCGATGCCTCTCAACCGCGACTTCATCGGTCGTACCACCCGTTCCGCGGAGCCGATCGAGGTGACCCGCGGGGACATCCGCCGGTTCGCCGCGGCGATCGGCGATGCCAACCCCGTCTACACCGACCGGGCCGCCGCACAGGCGCTGGGCCACCGCGACGTCGTCGCCCCCCCCACGTTCCTCATCACCACGGGCACCTCGAGCACGTCGGGCTTCATCACCGACCCAGCACTCGGGCTCGACTACGCGATGGTCGTGCACGGCGAGCAGAAGTTCGAGCTGCACCGGCCGGTCTACGCCGGCGACGTCCTCGAGACCGAGATCCGGGTCGCCGACATCCGCGACGCCGGCCGCAACGAGCTGATGCAGCTCGTCACGGAGTTCCGGTCGGGCGACGAGCACGTCGCCACGGCTACCAACACCATCGTCAGCCGCGGCACCGCCGCCGGCAAGGAGGCCTGAGGTGCCGTCGTACGACGAGGTCGAGGTCGGGACCGAGCTGCCGTCGCAGGACTTCGTCCTGCAGCGCGCCAACCTGGTGCAGTACGCCGGCGCCAGCGGCGACTTCAACATCATCCACTGGAACGAGCGGGTGGCGAAGGCCGTCGGGCTCCCCAGCGTCATCTCCCACGGCATGCTGACCATGGCGACGGCCGGCCGCGTCGTGACCGACTGGGTGGGTGACCCGGGGGCGGTGCTCGAGTACGGCGTGCGGTTCAGCCGCCCCGTCGTCGTCGAGGACGACGACCAGGGCGCGACGCTCACCGTCGCGGGCACCGTCGAGGACAAGCTCGACGGCGGTCGCGTCGTCGTCGGCCTCACCGCGACGGTGGACGGCAGCAAGGTGCTGATGGCCGCGAAGGCGGTCGTCCGGCTGTCCTGACCCTGACGCTGCTCCCACGGCCCGGCCCGCGCACCGCGCGAGCCGGGCCGTCGGCTGTGTGTGCATCCGAGGTGCAACCTCTGTAGCGACGAGAGGGAGGTATGCGCCAGAGTGCGTCGAACTGTGACCCAGGCCACGTGACCCAGGCCACACCCAGCCGCACGCAGGAGGTCTCCGGTGTACCGCTCCAGCCCAGCCAAGAAGTACGGCCCGCTCGCCCTTCTCGCCGCCGCCCAGCTCGTGGTGGTGCTCGTCGCGCCGTCCACCGCGCCGACAGCGGGGGCCGACGCCCTCGGCTACACGACGGGCGTCGCCGGTCCCGGTGGGGCCGTCGACCCTGCTGCCGCGGTAGGCGGCGGCGGAGCGGCGCCGGGCACGGTGCTCCCGGACGGCACCGTCGCGACGGGCGGCAGCACCGGCTCCTCCTCCTCCTCCTCCTCCTCCACCGGCGGCGCTGCCTCGACCACCTCCGGTGGCGGCGCCCCCGTGGCCGGAGCCCCTGGGTCGGCGGCTGGCGGCGGCACCAGCAGCAGCGGCGGCGGCGCGGCGAAGGCGGCGGCCGCGGGCGACATGACGCACTGCCGCGGCGGTCGGCAGTTCGACCCGTCCCTCGAGTTCTTCGCCCCGCCGTGCGTGCCCGGCAAGCCCGGTGCCACGGGCGTCGCCAACAGCGGCGCGAGCACGATGGGCGTCACCAAGGACCGGATCACCGTCGTGCAGTACATCCCCGACTACGGCGCGGAGGTGAACGCGATCCTGCGCGCCCAGGGCCTGTTCTACGACGCCAGCGCCGCTCGCGTGAGCAACGCGGCCTTCCAGACCTTCATCAACAAGACCTACCAGCTGTACGGCCGCAAGGTCGACATCAAGACGTTCCAGGGCACCTGCCGCACCGTGCCGCCGGACCTGCAGTGCCTGCTCCCGGAGATGAACCGGATCGTCGACACCTACAAGCCGTACGCGGTCTTCTTCCAGACGACCGTCTGCTCGGTCTGCTACGGCGAGCTCGCCCGGCGCACGGTCGTGACCTTCGGCGGAGCGGGCTTCTCCAACGAGTTCCGCGACGCGCTGAAGCCCTACAACTACGACTACGGCATGGACTCCACGCGGATGAGCAAGCTGTTCGCCGAGTGGTGGTGCGGGAGCATGGCCAAGAAGCCGGCCGCCTTCGCCGGAGCGCAGAACGCCCAGCAGGACTTCCGCAAGAAGACGCGCCAGCTCGGCGTCGTGAGCACGAACGACCCGGACAACAAGACCGTGATCCAGAAGGTCCTGTACCCGGCGCTCGCCAGGTGCGGCGAGAGCGTCAAGGGTCACGAGTACTTCTACGAGCAGAACATCGCGACCGCAGCCCAGCAGAGCCAGGCCGGCACCGCCGTCATGAACAGCCCGCGGAACCCCGCGACCAGCGTGGTCTGCTTCTGCGACCCGGTGGCCCCGCAGTTCTCGTACAACGCCGCGACCAACAACAACTACTGGCCAGAGACGTTGTTCGCCACCAACCAGGCGATGGACACCGACCCCACCGGCCAGACGTACATGGGCGACCTCGCCTGTCCGCAGAAGAGCCGCGGCTGTGCCTTCGACGGTTCGCTGGGCCTCGGCCAGAACGAGAAGTCCGTACCAGCCGCGCAGCTGGGCGGCGTGAAGGTCTTCACGGCCAACTCGAAGGCGAGCACGACGCTGCAGCCGGTCATCCTCGAGATCTTCTGGCAGAACTACAACATGTTCGCCAGCCTGCTCCAGGCCGCCGGGCCCGACCTCACGCCGCAGAGCATGGCGGCCGGCGCCCCCCGCCTCGGATCGCGCGGCGGCGGCAGCACCGGGTTCAGCCGGCGCGCCTTCGAGAAGGGCGAGCTGTCCTGGACGCAGGACGTCTTCGTGACGTACTGGTCCAAGAACAAGAAGAGCGTCTACAACGACAAGACCGGCGCCTTCACCCAGGCCTACGGCGGCAGGCGCTTCGGTCTCGGTCAGCTGCCCAAGGGCGACCCGGCCGTGCCGACCGTCGACAAGCGGCGCTGACGCCGTGACGACGACCCTGCTGCGGGAGACCGCCGAGCGGCACGACGCCGCGTCCTCCGGCCGGCTGCCGGCTGCCCTGCGCGCCGCCCGGTCCTCCGCCCGCGGCCCGGGCCGCGGGCCGGTGGCGGTCCGCTACGCCGTCATCGCCGTGCTCTACCTGCTGTTCATGAACGTCGTGGTGGGCCTGTCCGCGGCCAACATCCTCAACGGCATCGCGCTGGGCTCGCTCTACGGGATCATCGGCGTGGCCCTGGTGCTGGTCTACCGGACCAGCCGCATCATCAACTTCGCGGCGGCGGCGCTCGGTGCGGTGCCGGCGATCACGGCGCTGCTGCTCACGACGACCTACGGCATCAGCTACCTGCTCACGCTGCCGCTCGCGATCGTGGGCGGTCTCGGGGTCGGCGCGCTCACCGACCTGGTCGTGATGCGCCGCTTCGCGCAGAGCCCGCGGCTGATCGTCACCGTCGTGACGATCGGGCTGGCGCAGACCTTCGCGGTGATCGGCTTCTTCCTGCCGGTCTGGTTCGGCAACCGCGCCGACCAGCCACCGGTCGTCGACACCCCGTGGGCGGGGCTCGCCTTCGAGAGCTCGCGCGGCGAGCCGGTGCTGTCCGGCAACCAGGTCTTCGCGTTCCTCGTCGTCGGCGTGCTGACCGCGGGCCTGGCGCTGTTCTTCAGCCGTAGCCGCATGGGCATGGCGGTGCGGGCCGCGGCCGAGAACGCCGAACGGGCAGCCCTTCTCGGCATCCCGGTCAAGCGGGTCGGCACCGTGGCCTGGGCCCTTGCCGGTCTGCTGTCCAGCCTGGCGATCTTCGCCCAGGCGCCGCTGATCGGCGTCCCGAGCGATGCCACGCTGGGCTTCGACACCCTGCTCTACGGTCTTGCCGCCGCGGTGGTGGCCGGTCTCGACCGGTTCGGGACCGCGCTGTTCGCCGGTACCGGCATCGGCATCCTCATCTTCGCCTCGGTCGCCAAGACCGGTCAGAACGACGTGGCGTCCGCGCTGATGCTCGTCGTGATCCTCGTCGCCCTGCTGCTGCAGCGCGGCACGCTCTCGCGCGCCCGGGACACCGGGGTCAGCTCGTTCCAGTCGGTGAAGGTCTTCCGCCCGATCCCGACCGAGCTGCGCGACGTGCCGGAGGTCAAGGCGGCGCGCTACGTCCTGCTGGGCCTCGCGGCGGTGATCGCGGTGGTCACGCCACAGCTGGTCGGCGAGGCCAACCTGCCGCGCCTGACGCTGCTGCCGCTGTACGGCATCGTGGCCGTGAGCCTGGTGGTCCTGACCGGCTGGGCAGGCCAGATCTCGCTCGGGCAGTTCGGTCTGGTCGGCATCGGCGCCGCCGTCTCGGGCGGCCTGATCGCCGATCACAACATCGACTTCTTCGTCGCCTGCCTGCTCGGCATCGGTGCCGGTGCGCTGGCCGCCGTGCTGATCGGCCTGCCGGCGATCCGCATCCAGGGGCTGTACCTGGCGGTGACGACGCTGGCGTTCGGCTACGCGATGCAGAACTACGTCCTCAACCCGAGCTTCGCGCTCGGCGACCTGCTGCTGCCCGACGGGGTGGTCGGCGCGATCGTGCGGCCGAAGGTCTACGGGCGCTTCGACCTCGAGGACAACACCACCTTCTTCTACGCCTGCCTGGTCGCCCTCGCTCTGACGATGGCCGCTGCACTGGCCTTCCGCAGCAACCGCAGCGGTCGGGTCGTCATCGCGATGCGCGACAACCAGAGGGCGGCCGCGTCGTACTCCATGAACCCGGTGCGCGTGCGCCTTGCCGCCTTCGCCATCTCCGGTGGCATGGCCGGCCTGGCCGGGACGCTGTTCGCGTACTCCCAGCACAACGTGCTGGGCGACAGCTACGACGTGCTGTCGAGCATCTTCGTCTTCCTCGCGGCCTGCGTCGCCGGCCTGACGTCGGTGTGGGCGGCTGTCGTCGGCGTGATCCTGTTCGAGGCGACCGTGCTGTTCGGACCGGACCTGTGGCAGCCGCTGGGGGAGACGTTCGCGCAGGCCGTGCCGCTGCTGCTCACCGGTCCGCTGCTGATCCTGAACCTCTACCAGAGCCCCGGTGGCCTCGCGGGCTACGCCTTCGAGCAGCGTGACAAGCAGCTGCGTCGCATCGCCGCCAAGCGCGGGATCCACGTGCCGAGCCTGGTCGCCGACCGTCGCGTCGAGGACGACGCGGGCCATGAGTCCGCGCTGTCAGCCATGCCGGACGCCAGTCTCGAGCGGGCGGCGGCGCACGGCCACGAGGTGCTGGAGGACCGTCCGGACGCCTTGGCCTGCCCCGTCTGCGACGAGCCCCTGACCCTCGAGACCTTCTCGACCCACGAGCACCTGCGCGCCCGCTCCCGTGAAGGAGTCCGTCGATGAACCTGACCTGGCTCACGCGCTCACGGGCCGAGGAAGCGTCCGACGACGTCACCGGGACCGACGCCGGGCCGCTGCTGTCCTGTCGCGGTGTCGACGTCGCCTACGACAAGGTGCAGGTCCTGTTCGGCGTCGACCTCGACGTCGAGCGCGGCGAGATCGTGGCGCTGCTGGGCACCAACGGGGCCGGCAAGTCGACGCTGCTCAAGGCGGTGTCCGGGCTCGTGCAGCCGGTGGCCGGCTCGATCTGGTTCGACGGCAAGGACATCACCCGCGCCGACGCCGTCGCGACGGCCACCCAGGGCATCGTGCAGGTCCCTGGCGGCAAGGCCGTCTTCCCGACCCTGACGGTCGAGGAGCACTTCAAGGTCGGCACCTGGCTGTTCGGCGACGAGGACCCGGCCGAGGTGCAGGAGCGCACCGCTGAGGTGCTGCGCATGTTCCCGCGGCTGCAGGAGCGCTGGGACCAGATGGCCGGCAACCTGTCCGGCGGGGAGCAGCAGCAGCTCGCGCTCGGCATGGCCTTCGTCGCCAAGCCCAAGCTGCTCATCATCGACGAGCTGTCGCTCGGGCTGGCCCCCACGGTGGTCGGTCAGCTGCTCGGGATCGTCCGCAGGATCCACGCCTCCGGCTGCACGATCGTGCTGGTGGAGCAGTCCATCAACGTCGCCCTGACGATCGCCACCAAGGCCTACTTCATGGAGAAGGGCGAGGTGCGCTTCTCCGGCCCGACCGCGGAGCTGCTGGAGCGCGACGACATCCTGCGCTCGGTCTTCCTGCACGGCGCCAGCAAGGGCATGAGCGAGCAGGCCGACGCGGCAGGTCGCACGCCGACGGCACGACTGCGGGACCGCCAGCCGACGGAGCCCGAGTCGCTCGTGCCGGTGCTCCAGGTCCTGGGGCTCACCAAGCGGTTCGGCGGCATCAACGCGGTCAGCGACGTCACCTTCACGCTGCACCAGGACGAGATCCTCGGCCTCATCGGCCCGAACGGCGCGGGCAAGACCACCATCTTCGACATGGTCAGCGGCCACCTCGCGCAGGACGCCGGACGGATCCGTCTCGGTGGTGAGGACGTCTCCACGTGGGCCGCTGACAAGCGGGCCGCGGTGGGCCTCGGCCGCTCCTTCCAGGACGCCCGCATCTTCCCCTCGCTGACCGTCGCCGAGAACATCGCCCTCGGCCTCGAGCGGCACATCGACGTGCGGGACCACGTGTCCGCGCTGCTGGCCACGCCGGCGATGCGGGAGAGCGAGGAGGACGTGGCCTTCACCGTCGACGACCTCGTGGAGCTGCTCGGCCTGGGCGCGTTCCGCGACAAGTTCGTCAGCGAGCTGTCCACCGGATCGCGCCGCATCGTCGACCTCGCGATGTCGATCGCCCACGACCCGAAGGTGCTGCTGCTCGACGAACCCAGCTCCGGCATCGCCCAGCGCGAGACCGAGGCGCTCGGCCCGCTGCTGCTGGACATCCGGCAGGCCACCGGCTGCGCGATGCTCGTCATCGAGCACGACATGCCGCTCATCACCGGGCTGTCGGACCAGATCGTGGCCCTCGAGCTCGGCCGCGTGGTGGTGCAGGGGACGCCGGACGAGGTGCTCGCAGACCCGCGCGTGGTCTCGAGCTACCTGGGTGGTGACCTGTCGACCATCACGCGCTCCGGCGGCGGGACGACCACGACCGCGGCCCCGGTCCGCCGCCGCCGCGCGGCAGCTGCGCGATGAGGGCGACCACCGTCGGCGTGCTCGCCACCGGCCTCGTGCTGGCTCCCGTCTCCCCGGCGCACGCAGCCGACGCGGAGCGCAGCGGCTGGTGGAACCGCGCGTCGGCAGGGCCGCTCGCGGCGCCGGCCCCGACGACCGCGCCGGGGGACCTGCGGGTCGCCGGCACGGGCGACGCACCGGCCGCCTACTCCGCCGTGCTGTTCCGGGCACCGGGCGCGACGGACGCCACGCTCGACCTGGCGGTGCGCGCCGGCAGCAGCCTCGGCACCGTCGAGGTGCTGGCCTGCCCGACGAAGGCCGACGACTGGAAGGCCGGGGACGACCAGCCGTACGACACGGCGCCCGCGTACGACTGCGACGCGGGCTCGGCGTTCGGCAGCCTGTCGGCCGACGGCACGACCCTCAGCTTCGTCCTAGACTCCTCGACCCAGCTGGCGCCCGGCACGTGGAGCCTCGCGCTGGTGCCGCAGCCGGGCAGCACCGCAGGGCCCTTCGCCATCGACCTGGAGCCGCCAGGCCCCGCATCGCTGACGGCCCAGGTCGCCGGGCCCACGACCGCGGACCCGGCCGTGCCGACGCCGCCACCGCCGGCTGAGCAGCCCGCTGCCGCCGCTGGGAGCGGCGACGCGGCGCTCGTGGCGGCGCTGCTGCAGCCGCCGCCGGTCGAGGCCGGTACGGCCGACGCACCGCTGCTCGCCGGCAGTGTGGCGGCAGCGCCGCAGGACCCCTCGGCACCGGCCCCGGACGTCGCTCCGATGACGGGTGCCGTCGCGCCGCCGGTGGCGTTCCGGCCGGTGCTCGCCGCGCGGGACGCCTGGTCGGCCCCGCGCCTGCTGGCCCTGCTGGTGCTCGTCGGTGGCAGTGCCGCGGTCGGCTTCGCTGCGGGCCAGGGCCGTTCGGAGCCGCGGCTGCTCGGTGGCCGCGCCCGCTCCGCCGTGCCCGTGGGCGGTCCGCTGCGGGAGACTGCTGCCGCCCCCGAGCGCCCGCGGGGCATCGGGCGCTTCGCCCGCGAGCGCGACGCCGCCCCCAGGAGGCTGAGATGACCGACGCCCTGACCGAGACCGCTCCCGAGCTCCAGGTCGACGGCCGGACCGCCCGCGGTCAGCGCACCCGTCGCTCGGTCGTCGACGCGCTGCTGTCGCTGCAGGAGGACGGCGACCTCGAGCCCACCGCCCAGCGCGTGGCCGCGCGCGCAGGAGTCGCGCTGCGCACGGTCTTCGGCCACTTCTCCGACATGGAGACGCTCTGGGCCGAGGCCGGTCAGCGCGAGCTGGAGAAGATCCTGGCGCTCGCCGACGCCGTGCCGCCGGACCTGCCGCTGGACGAGCGCATCGACCGGTTCGCTCGCTCGCGCGCGCGCGTCCTGGACGCCTTGCTGCCGGTGGCCCGGGCGGCCCGGCTGCGTGAGCACTCCTCGCCCCAGCTGATGCGCAACCGCGAGCTGTTCATCGGGCTCGGCGACGACGAGGTCGACGTCGTCTTCGCCCGTGAGCTCGCCGGCCTGGACGCCGGCGAGCGGGCCGCCGTGCGGACCGCGGTCTACGTGGCGGCGGGCGCGCCGACGTGGGAGCTGCTGCGTCACGACCGGGGACTGAGCGTCGAGCAGGCCACCGAGCAGCTGCGGCGTACCGTCCGCCGCGTCGTCCCCACTGATGGAGGTCCTCTGTGAGCCTGCTCGTCCCCGGAACCGCCCCGGCCACCCTCGCCCAGCGCTCCGAGCAGGCGCTCGAGCGGCTCGGCGACCACCGGAGCCTGTTCTTCGAGGGGACGTGGCAGACCTCCGGCGAGCTGGCGCAACGCGCCCGCCGGGCCGCCGCCGGCTTCGTCGGCCTCGGCGTCCGGCCGGGCGACCGCGTCGTGCTCTGCATGGCCAACTGTCCCGAGGTCGGCATCGCGTACGCCGCGCTCTGGCGGGCCGGCGCCGTCGCGACGCCGGTGCTGTTCCTGCTGACCGAGGACGAGCTGCGCCACGTGTTCAGCGACTCCGGCGCGGTCTCGGTGGTCACGACCCCGGAGTTCCTGCCCAAGGTCCTGGCCTCCTGCGGGGGGATCCCGGTCGTCGTGGTGGGCGGGGAGGGCGGCACCCTCACCTTCGACGTGCTGGAGGAGGGCGACGAGCTGTCCCTGGTGGACCGCACGTCGGACGACCTGGCCGCCCTGCTCTACACCGGCGGCACCACCGGGCGGAGCAAGGGCGTCGCCCTCACCCACGCCGGCCTGGACGCCGCGGGCTCGGCGGCCGCGGCCGTCGCCCGCCAGCCCGGGCGCACCCGTAGCCTGCTGCCCCTGCCGCTCGCGCACGCGTACGGCCTGATGGTCTCCGTCGCCGCGCTGCACGCCGAGGAGCCGGGGGAGGCCGTGCTCATGCGGTGGTTCGACCCCGCGGGCTTCATCGCGCTGGTCGAGGAGCACCGCACCCAGGTCAGCGCGCTGGTCCCGTCGATGATCGGCATGCTGCTGACCCAGCCGCTGGAGGAGCACGACCTGTCCAGCCTCGAGCGGGTCAGCAGCGGCGGCGCCCCGCTCGCCGTCGAGCTGGCCAAGGAGCTGGAGCGGCGCATCCCGAGCGTCGAGGTCCGCGAGGGCTACGGCGCCACCGAGTCCAGCGCCCTCATCAGCGCGCAGCCCGCCGACGAGCGCCGGCTGGGCTCGGTCGGCAAGGCCGTCCCCGGCGTCGACGTCCGCATCACCGGCCTGGACGGCGAGGAGCTGCCGGCCGGGGAGGACGGCGAGATCTGCGTACGGGGGCCGGTTCTCATGACCGGCTACTGGAACTCCCCAGAGGCGACGGCCGAGACCATCCGCGGCGGCTGGCTGCACACCGGCGACGTCGGGCACGTCGACGCGGACGGCTACCTCTACGTCGTCGACCGCATCAAGGACCTCATCATCCGCCACGGCTTCAACGTCTACCCGCGCGACGTCGAGGACGTCCTGCTGACCCACCCCGAGGTCACCGGTGCGGCCGTCGTCGGCCGGCCGGACCCGCGCGTGGGCGAGGAGGTCGTGGCCTTCGTGTCCGTCGCGCCGGGCTCGGCCCTGACGCCCGAGACGGTCATCGCGTTCTGCAAGGAGCACCTGTCGGCGGCGAAGTACCCGCGCGAGGTGCGCCTCGTCGACGCCGTCCCGCTCACGAGCGTCTTCAAGACCGACCGCAAAGCCGTGCGCGCCCTGGTGCAGGGATGAGCAGGACCATGCGGGCTGCCCGCTTCGACGCGGGTGCGCGCAGGCTCGAGGTGCAGGACGTCCCGGTCCCCGTGCCCGGCCCGGCCGAGGTCCTGGTCAAGGTCGAGGCGTGCGGCATCTGCCTGTCCGACGTGCACCTGCTCGACGGCTCCCTCCCGGCGCTGCTGCCGTCGATCACCCCCGGCCACGAGGCCGCCGGGACGATCGAGCAGGTCGGCGACCAGGTGCCCGTCTGGAAGGCCGGCGACCGCGTGGTGATGGCCGGCGGGCGGGTCTGCGGCAGGTGCCGCACCTGCATCCGCGGCCGGTTCGAGGAGTGCGAGGCCTTCGAGATCATGGGCTTCAACTTCGACGGCGCCTGGGCGCAGTACGTCGTCGTGCCCTACCCGGGCCTGTCGTCGGTGCCCGACAACGTCCCGATCGAGCAGGCTGCGGTGCTCGCCGACGCGGTCTCCACGCCGTACGCCGCGTTGACCGACCGGGCAGCGCTCAAGCCCGGCGAGGCCGTCGGGCTGTGGGGCATCGGTGGCCTCGGCGTCCACGCCGTGCAGGTCGCCCGGCTCGTCGGCGCCGCCCCGATCATCGCCTTCGACCCGCTGCCGTCAGCCCGGGAGCGGGCGCTGGCGGTCGGCGCCGACTTCGCCCTGGACCCGACCGACGGCGACGTCGTGGATCAGGTGCGGGCCCTGACCGACGGCCGGATGCTCGACGTCGCGGTGGACCTGGTCGGCTCCAACAAGGTTCTTGCGCAGGCCGCCTCCTGCCTGGGGCGTTTCGGCCGCTGCGTGATGGTCGGGCTGTCGCTGGACCCGATCGAGCTGGGCATGGGCCTGTTCTTCGGGCTGCAGAGCCAGTCGCTGCTGGGGCACCTGGGCTACAAGAAGAGGCATCTTGACGAGCTGGTCGACCTCGTACGCCTGGGCCGGCTGGACCTGTCCGGGTCGGTCAGCGCGCTGCTGCCGCTGGAGGAGGTCGCCGCCGGCGTCGAGCAACTGGTGAGCAAGACCGGCAACCCGATCCGGCTGGTCGTGCAGCCCTGGGCCTAGGTCTCAGGACGCCTCACGACCGGCTCGTGGCCGCGCTTGTCGCGGTACATCGCCGCATCGGCGACCTCGAGCAGCACGGCGGGGTCGGTGCCGGCGTCGTCGGACCAGGCGGCGCCGACGCTGCCGGACAGCAGCACGACCGTGCCGTCGGGCAAGGTGAACGGCTCGGCGCAGGCGCGGCGGATCCGGGCGCAGACCTGGGCGACGGGGACGTGGGCCGCGAGCTTGTCGCAGAGGACCACGAACTCGTCGCCGCCGTAGCGCGCGACCGTGTCGTGCTCGCGGACGGCGCCGACAAGGCGCGGGCCCAGCTGGCGCAGGACCGCGTCGCCCGCCGCGTGCCCCCAGGTGTCGTTGACGTGCTTGAAGTCATCGAGGTCGACCAGCACGACGGCGACGGATCTGAAGTCGGCCTCCGCCCGTCGCAGCGCTTCGGCCAGCCGGTCGGTGAGGACCGGCCTGGTCACCAGGCCGGTGAGCTCGTCGAGCATCGCGTCGGTCACGGCAGCTCGGTGCCGGGCGTCGCGCAGCAGCGCACCGGACACCACCTCGGCCACGCCCCGCAGGAAGGTCGCATGCGCGGAGCTGATCGGGCGTGCGCCGTGCGCGCACAGCACCCCGAGCACCCCGGCGGGGCCTCGCAGCAGCGCCTCGACGCTGGCCAGGCCGAGGGGAACGCCGGGAGGTCCGCCGGGCAGCCACGGTGTCCCTGGGCCGGCCGGCGCCGGTCCGGACTGCCGGATGAGCCGCAGGGCACCCTCTGCGTCGGTGCGGCCGATGCTCACCCACGGAGCCCCCAGCACCGCGCCGACCCGCTCCAGCACGTCGGTGAGCAGCAGCTCGAGGTCGTCGCCGACCAGCGCCAGCACGCCGAGCTCGGTGACCACGCGCTGCGCCCCCAACGCCAGCAGCAAGGCGTCCTCGGCCTGGGCGCGGTCCTCGACGTCGCGGGTGATGTAGAGCAGGCCGCGCACATCCGGGTCGTCGCACAGGTTGACGCCGTGTGTCTCCACGTGGCGGTAGCTGCCGTCGCACTGGCGGGCCCTGATGACGGTCGTCGTCGTACGTCCCGGCTCGCCGAGCAGGTAGGCCCGCTGCGCCAAGATGTGCGCCATGTCCTCCGGGTGCACCCAGCTCGCCGCTGCCGAGCCCGTGCTCTGCTTCGGGTCGACGCCGGTGAGGTCCCGCGAGGCCGGGTTGACGAAACGCACCACGCCGTCCTTGTCGACGATGGTGATCACGTCCCGGACGTGGCGCACGATCGCGGCAGCCAGGCCGTCGTGGTTCACCGTGACCCCCGCTGATGTCAGATCTCGCGGCCGCACCACGATGAAGCCGCATCCTGCCGTGTCGGCGCAGTTCGCGCAGCCCCTTCGCCGCGAAGGTGTCTCCACATACGCACTAGCGTCTACGGGGTGCCTGCACCCACCGTCACACCACCCGCAGACGTGACCGCTCTGGCCGAGCAGCGAGCCGCAGCCAGGGCCGCCAAGGACTTCCCTGAGAGCGACCGGCTGCGGGAGCAGATCGCCGGCGCCGGCTGGGTGGTGCGCGACGGTCCCGAGGGCTTCACCCTGGCGCCCCAGCCGCCGTACGCCGTGCTGGCCTCGGTCGCCGACCTGCCCGACCGCTCCGCCGAGCCCGACAGCGGGCGGGCCACCGTCGGCGTGCTGGTCGAGGGCTGGCCGGATGACCTGCGCACCTGCGTCCGAGCGCTCGTCGAGCACGCCCCCGAGGACGTGACGATCGTGCTGCTCGACAACGGCAGCGACACCGGCGCCGGGGCGGTCGTGCACGAGCTGGCCACGGCGCACGAGCGGGTGAGCGAGCTGCACGTCGAGCGGGCGGCCGGCTGGAGTCAGGCCCGCCAGGCGCTGCTGCGCGCCGACACGGCGTCTGTGCACGTGCTGCTGGATCCCTCGACCGTGCTGGAGGGCGACGCGCTCGGGCCGGTGCTCGAGGCGATCGAGAACGACCCGACCGTGGTGGGTGCGGGCTGGCGGGGCGTCGACGTCGCCGACGGCTGGACCGAGTTCGTCGACGCCGGTCCGGGGGAGGTCGAGGCGCTGCTGGGCTATCTGCTCGCGGTGCGCCGCAAGGCGGCGGCGGCCGTGCCCCTGCCGTCGAAGGCTCGCTTCTACCGCAACGCCGACATGGAGTGGTCGTTCCTGCTGCGCGAGACAGGCGGCCGCCTCGTCGTGCCCGCCGGGGAGCTGCCGGTGCGGCAGGACCGGCACCGCGGCTACCACGACACCCCGGCCGACTACCGCGACAAGGAGTCCAAGAAGACCTACGACCGCTTCCTGCAGCGCTTCCGCGGTCGTGAGGACCTCCGGCTGAACAAGTAGTTGCACGATAGGTGCGCAAAAGGGCCTCGGCGTCGTACCCTCCCGGCATGACGCAGACCACAGCCGCCCCCCTGCACGTACGAGTCGTGGTGATCGGCTCCGGCTTCTCCGGACTCGGCACAGCCGTCGCGCTCAAGCGGGAGGGGATCGAGGACTTCGTGGTCCTGGAGCGCGGGGACTCCGTCGGCGGCACCTGGCGCGACAACACCTACCCCGGCTGCGCCTGCGACGTCCCCAGCCACCTCTACTCCTTCTCCTTCGCCCCGAACCCGGAGTGGTCGCACGTCTTCAGC
>JBKJQM010000409.1:0-18892 GCA_046594005.1 Mycobacteriales bacterium | reverse complement strand
ACGTTGCCGTGGCTGTCCGCGAGCACCTGCGTCTCGACGTGCCGCGGCTTGTCGAGGTAGCGCTCGACGAAGCACTCCCCGCGACCGAACGCGGCGACCGCCTCGCGGACCGCGGACTCGAACAGCTCCGGGATCTCCTCCTCGGTCCGCGCGATCTTCAGCCCGCGACCACCTCCGCCGAAGGCTGCCTTGATGGCGACCGGCAGGCCGTACTCCTTGACGAAGGCGAGCACCTCCTCGACGCCGGCGACGGGGTCGGCCGTGCCCGGCACGAGGGGGGCGCCGATCTTCAGCGCGATGTGCCGCGCCGTCGTCTTGTCACCGAGCGCCGCGATCGCCGCGGGGGACGGGCCGATCCACGTCGCTCCGGCGTCGATGACCGCCTGGGCGAACTCGGCGTTCTCCGACAGGAACCCGTAGCCGGGGTGCACCGCGTCGGCGCCCGAGTCCTTCAGCGCCTGGAGCACCTTGTCGATCCGCAGGTACGAGTCGCCCGGAGTCGTCCCACCGAG
Source organism: Mycobacteriales bacterium (assembly GCA_046594005.1). Lineage (GTDB taxonomy): Bacteria > Actinomycetota > Actinomycetes > Mycobacteriales > SCTD01 > SCTD01. The sequence continues at coordinate 18,380 of JBKJQM010000409.1, read as the reverse complement.
GGCGAACGCCTCGTCGGCGACGCGCACGTGCAGCGCGTCGAGGTCGGGCTCGGCGTACACGGCGACGGACTGCAGGCCGGCGTCGCGGCAGGCGCGTGCGACACGGACGGCGATCTCGCCGCGGTTGGCGATCAGGACCTTGCGCACGGGACTCCCTCGTCGGACGGTGCCGCCGAGCCTAGCGACGACGGCATCAGGCCTCGTCGGGGGCTCCTGTCGGCTTGCGAGCGCGATGTCCGGATGGCCCGAGCACTCGGAGTGTCTTGCCGAGCACGCGCAGTCAAACTCTGTCCAAGATCCGACACAGGCATGGACTTCGGCACCTGACAGGCCCACCGTGCGCTTGTCCGGCCCGGGGGGGCCGGCTCAGGTACCCGGGGGGACCAATGCTTCGTCCATCCGTTCTTCGCAGCTCCGCGTCGAGGTCGTCGGCCGGGGGCACCCGCAGACGCCGCAGTCCACGGCGGGGGCGTCATCCCTGGCTGATCTCCACATCCGCAGCGCTGCTGTTCGCGGGGATGTCGCTGACCAACGTGCCGGCGCAGGCCTCCAGCATCGGGGGACTCTTCGAGCTGGACGGCAACCCCGTCGCCGGCGCAGCACCCGGTGACGACTGGTCGACGCTCGTCGGCAGCGGCGTGGGAACGGCACCCGGCTTCGTCGCGAAGACCTCAGTGCCGATCGCGGACGCGGACTCGCCGACGGACGTCTCGTACTTCACCGGGGGCGGTTCGAAGGACGTCCAGGACGTCAGCAGCTGGCAGCACAGCCCCGGTGACGTCGCGCCGGACAAGGACGAGATCCTGAACGCGTTCGCCGCGGCCTACAGGACCGGCAACGTGGGCGACGCCACCCGGGACCTGATCCTCTTCTTCGGGTCGGACCGCTTCGCCAACAGCGGTGACGCCCAGATGGGGTTCTGGTTCTTCCGGAGCGAGGTCAGCCTCAACAGCAACGGCACCTTCAACGGCACCCACACTGCAAAGACGACGGGCACGGGTGCGCACGGCGGTGACCTCCTCGTCCTGAGCGACTTCAGCGGCGGCGGTCGCGTGTCGACCATCAACGTCTACGAGTGGGTCGGCGGCAAGAACCCGCTGGCGCACCTGAACACCGGCAGCGGGTCTGTGGACTGCGCCGACGCGACGCACAACGCGAACGTGTGCGCGGTGGAGAACTCGAGCAGCACGGCGAGCTCGTGGTCCTACACCCCCAAGGCGGGCACGACGGGCAACTACCCCATCGGCAGCTTCCTCGAGGGCGGGATCAACATCACCAACCTCGTCGGTGGCGGTGACCAGTGCTTCGCGAGCTTCCTCGCGGAGACCCGGTCCTCCACGTCGACGACCGCCCAGCTCAAGGACTTCGCGCTGGGCCGCTTCCCGATCTGCGCACCGACGACGACGATGTCGGCGTCGCCGGCGCTCGCGACGCCGGCCACGGTCCACCGGGGCGAGGGCTACACGATCTCGTTCAACGAGACGAACGACGGCGACCTGCCGCTGAGCAGCCCACACGTCACGACCACCGGCGCGACGTGTGGTGACCTGACGACCATCTCGAGCGGGGACACCAACGCCAACGGCAACCTCGACCCGGGTGAGACCCTGGTCTTCACCTGCTCGCTGACGAACCTGCAGTCCGACACGACCGTCGTCGGGACCGGGCACGGCACGGACTTCCGCGGCAAGGACGTCACGTACTGCGAGACCGGAACCACGCCCGCCAACACGGTGTGCGACAACGACGAGCGGGCCACGGCGAAGGTCAAGGTGATCAACCCGCAGACCACTCTGGCGATGTCTGCGTCGCCGGCTACGGTCCACGTCGGCGACACCGTGACGCTCAGCTTCACGGAGACCAACAACGGGACGCGGTCCGAGGACAACCTCACGGCTGTCTCTGTCTCGGCCCCGCGGTGCAGCACTGCACCCGCGCTCAACCCGTCGACGCAGAGCTCCGATCTCCCCTTCGGGGAGTCCCGGACCTTCAGCTGCACCTTCACCGCTGCGGCCACGGACAGCGGAGCGACGCTCGCTGCCATCGCGTCCGGCACGGACAGCCTCGGGTCCACTGTCACGTACTGCACGAACGCGGCCACCCCCCCGTCCGGGGTCTACTGCAGCCAGAACGAGCGCGCGACCACGTCGATCACGGTGATCAACCCGAGCACCAGCCTGCGCGCGACGGCTTCGGCCGTGGTCACCTACACGTTCGTCGAGACCAACAACGGCGACTCGGCGATCAGCAGTCCCACGCTGTCCGCGCCCGGCTGCGACAGCGCCATCACTGTCACCAACCGCAGTCTGAACTCTGACGGCACGTTGGACGTCGGTGAGAGCTGGACCTACACCTGCACGAAGACCGTGGCCGGACCGACGGTCACCGACGGCGTCACCGTCACCGGGACCGGCTCCGGTACCGACTCGGCGGGGGCCACTGTCACGGCCTGCGACGGGGCCTCCCCGTCCGGCGCGCGGGTCTGCGTCGATGACGAGAGGGACTCCGTCACCGTGAAGATCACCCACAACGCACCCAACTAGACCGCACGCAGGCGCAGAGGGGGCCGGGTCACCGGTCCCCTCTTCGCCTGTCGTCTCACGCTCAGGTCAGCGAGAACAGGTGGAGCAGCCCGTCCTTGAGCTTGACGCTCACCTCGGGCCGGCCGGTGCCGTAGCCGACCCGGGAGTACGGGTCGTACGGGCTTCCGAGGTCGAGCGCCGTGCTCCAGGCGCCGTCCTGGTAGCGCGCGACCTTGAGCCGCGCGAAGGTCATCGTCGACTGGTCGATCGGGCGGTACGACAACCACGTCGCGCGGCTGGTGATGCTCAGCGTGAGTGCGGAGATGCGCTCGACGTAGACCGGCAGGGTGGTGAAGGACTTCTGGCCGGTCGCCGTGAAGCGCGCCACGGCGACGAGGCTTCCGGCGAGGAAGGGGCTGGTCTGGAAGATGCGACGGTTGGCGCTCTGGTAGGCCAGGGCGACCGTGCCGGTGTACGGGTCGGCGACCGCCGCCAGGTCCGGGTTCTCAGGGTCCGGTCCGTTCGACCCGTCGACCTGAGGGTCCAGCAGGTAGGCGTTGGTCCAGTCCGCCGCGAGCCCCGCAGCGCCCTCCACGAGCCGCGCTCCGCCGACCTTGCCCCACCCGTCAGGGCTGTTGAACAGCCAGATGCTGCCGTCTGCGGGGTGCTGGACCAGCGCCTGCTTGCTGGCGTACGTCGGCATCGTCCCGGCGAAGCTGATCCGCTGCGGTGCCGACCAGGCCCCGTTCTGGGGGTGGTACGAGACGAACAGACCCTCGGGCCCGGTGGCTCCCTGCTGGTGCCAGGCGTGCACGACGGCTCCGCTGGCGAGGGAGAGGAGGTCGCCCGTGCGGCTGTCGCTGTCGCCGAACAACGTGCTCGAGACCAACGTCGCTGACGTGGGCAGCGGAGTGCCCGAGAGGCGGTACTGGCGCACGCGCACGGGTCCTTCACCCGTCGCCACCCAGAGCTCCCCGTTCGTGCTGAAGGTGTAGGACGCGTTGGTCCAGCCCTCGTTGACGTCGATCGGCAGGGGCACGTACGACTCAGCGCCAGTGCTGCCGTCGCGGAGGTAGGCGCCACGGCGCGAGGTGAAGTCACCGGCGTACAGCACGAGCGTCGTCGCGCCGGTCGATGCCATGTGGGACCGCCCGACGGGCACCACGCCGTACATCGCTGCGGGATCGTTCACGACCCGGTCGGACGCGGAGATCTCACCGTTGGTGAGGGTGGTCGAGCTCTGCACGGGCACGGACGCCGTGGTCGACGTCGTGGCGAGGTTCCCGGCGCCGTCGGCGGCCCGAGCCGTGATCGTGTGTGTGCCGGCGGCGAGCCCGGCGAGGGTCGATGACCAGCTCGACGTGCCGTTGGCCACCTGCCACGCGCCGCCGTCGACCTGGACGTCGACGCGAGCCACCCCCCTGTCGTCGGCGGCGGATCCGCTGACGACTGTGCTCGCCGCGATGGTGGCTCCGTCTGCCGGGGAGGAGATGACGACGGTGGGGGCCGTGACATCGGCAGGCGCAGACGTCGTCACGGACACGTTCGCGAGCCTCGTGTTGCCGGCCGCGTCCGACGCCCGCGCGGTCAGGGTGTGCGAGCCGGCGCCGAGCCCCGCGAGGCTCACCACCCAGCTGCTCGTCCCGTTGGCGAGCTGCCAGGTGCCCCCGTCCACCTGGAGGTCGACGCGGCTCACCTGGACGTCGTCGCTCGCCGTCCCGCTCACGGACAGGCTCGAGGCGACGGTGCTGCCTGACGATGGCGTGGCGATGGAGACGCTGGGGGCCGTGGTGTCGGCGGGCGCCGGGCAGCTCTTGCGGCAGGCCGTGCTCCCCGAGCCGCCGCCGGGAGCCGCGAGGGCTGGGGCGCCACTGACGACGAGCCCCGACAGCACCGCACTCGTCACGAGCAGCGTGCGGAACGGCATGTGAACCCCCGTGCGTCATGACTGACAGTGATGACGGAGGTATCGACCGGGAAGCGCGCGAGGTGAGGGCGTCGGGCCAGGGAGTATTCGGACGGCGGACCTTGAACAGGTTCGAAGCGCCTAACCCGTTGTGGTCAGGGAGGGCCGCGGCTGACCAGCTGCGCGTCAGTGGTGACCGAGTTCGTCCTGCTCCAGCGAGTACGCACGGTGACGAGGCAGGCAGCCGCCAAGGATGCGTTGCCGGCGTGGCCTCACCGGGCGAGGCGCCTCCGGGAAGGCGTCTACTGCGGCAGCCCGCTGGCGCGCCAGGCGCCCGGACCCGGGTGCAGCGGCGTGCGCAGCTGCGGCCGCGACCACAGCGACGGCGCGGGAGCAGCTTCCGGCTCGCTCCCGCCGGCCGCCCGCGCACCGACGACGGCGATGAGCGCCGCCAGCTGCTCCGGCGTCGGCTCTCCCCGGACGACGGTGAGCAGCGGGCGACCCTCGGGAGCGGTCACAGCGGGATGTTCCCGTGCTTCTTGGCCGGCAGCGTCTGGCGCTTTCCCTGCAGCAGGCGCAGCGCCTTGGCGACCTCGCGGCGGGTCTGCGAGGGCTCGATGACGGCGTCGACGAAGCCGCGCTCCGCGGCGATGTACGGCGTCGCGAAGGTGTCCTCGTACTCCTGCATGAAGCCGGAGCGCGCGGCGTCCGGGTCGTCGGCAGCGGCGATCTCGCGGCGGCGGACGATGTTGACCGCGCCGAGCGCCCCGACGACGGCGACCTGGGCGGTCGGCCACGCGAGGTTGACGTCGGCGCCGAGGTGCTTGCTGCCCATGGCGACGTACGAGCCGCCGTAGGCCTTGCGGGTGATGACGGTGACCAGCGGGACGGTGGCCTCGCTGTAGGCGTACAGCAGCTTCGCGCCGTGGCGGATGATGCCGGCGTGCTCCTGGCCGACGCCGGGGAGGTAGCCCGGGACGTCGCAGAACGTCAGCACCGGGATGTTGAACGCGTCGCAGGTGCGCACGAAGCGGGCGGCCTTCTCGGAGGCGTCGATGTCGAGCGTGCCGGCGAACTGCATGGGGTTGTTGGCGACGACGCCGATGCTGCGGCCCTCGATGCGGCCGAAGCCGGCGACGATGCTCGGCGCCCAGAGCGACTGCACCTCGAGGAACTCGTTGTCGTCGAGGACGGCCTCGATCACGTGCTTCATGTCGTACGGCGCGTTGTTGCTGTCCGGGATGATCGTGTCCAGCTCGAGCAGCGGCTCCTCCTCGAGGGCGTCGCCGGCGTCGAAGGCGGGCGCCGTCTCGAGGTTGTTCGACGGCAGGTAGGACAGCAGCGTCTTGGCGAGGTCGAGGGCCTCCTCCTCGTCCGCGCTCATGAAGTGGGCGACGCCGGACTTGCTGTTGTGCGCCCGGGCACCGCCCAGGTCCTCGATGCTGATGTCCTCGCCGGTGACGGTCTTGATGACGTCCGGACCCGTGATCATCATGGCGCTGTTCTGGTCGACCATGAGGTTGAAGTCGGTGAGCGCCGGGCTGTAGACGTGGCCGCCGGCGCAGTTGCCGAGGATGAGGCTGATCTGCGGGATCACGCCGGAGGCCAGCACGTTCCGGTAGAAGATGTCGCCGTACAGCGCCAGGCCCATGATCCCCTCCTGGATCCGCGCGCCGGACCCCTCGTTGAGGCCCACGATCGGCACGCCGGTCTTGAGCGCCAGGTCCATGACCTTGACGATCTTCTCGCCGTAGACCTCGCCGAGGGCGCCGCCGAAGACGGTGGCGTCCTGGCTGAACACGCACACCGGTCGGCCGTCGACAGTGCCGTAGCCGGTGATGACGCCGTCGCCCATGGGGCGGTTCTTCTCCAGGCCGAAGTCGCGGGCGCGGTGCCGGGTCAGCGCGTCGGTCTCGACGAACGAGCCCTCGTCGAGGAACGACTCGATCCGCTCGCGCGCCGTCCGCTTGCCCAGCTCGCGGCGCTTCTCGAGGGCCTTCTCCGACCCGGGGTGCAACGACTCCTCGTTGCGCCGCCGGAGCTCGGCGAGCTTGCCCGCGGTCGTGTGCACGTCGAGCTCGTTCTGCGGCAGCGCTTCAGCAGTCACGCCGGGAGGGTATCGACCGCCTCCCGGCCGCCGATCACGGGTGGGCCCGCTCGCCGACCGCCGCCCGGTCGACCACTGCCGCGACCCGGCGCCCCCGTGTCTCGGGCCGCTTGGCGGTGACCAGCCAGGTGAGCATCGCCTTGCGCGCCGACCCCGGGAAGCCGTCCCAGGCGGACCGGGCCGCGGGCACGGCGTCGAGGGCCGCCGTCAGGTCGGGTGGCTCCTCGAGCGCCTCGGCCGAGTCGAGCAGCGTCCAGGAGCCGTCGGCCTTCGCCGCCTCGACCACCGCGCGTCCCGCGGGCAGCATCAGCCCGGCGGCCTCGAGCGCCTCGACGCGGGCCTTGTTCGTCCGCGCCCACCCGCTGCCGCGCCTGCGCGGGCTGAACAGCAGCGCCCCCGCGCGCGCCTGGCTGTCCACCCAGCCGACGCACAGCGCCTCAAGCACCAGGTCCTCGTACGGCGCACCTCCCTTGGCCGTCACCGCCCACACGCCCGGCGAGGCGGCGGCGTGCTCGCCGAGCCACGCGCGCCAGGCCCCGCGACTGGTGACGTGCACCTGCTCGCGGTCCACGGCCATGGGCGCAGTGTGCAGACTGCGGGGGTGTACGGCGACCTCTCCCGGCCCCCGCTGCGGGCCCGCGCGCTGCAGCGGGCGCTGGCACCGGACGGCTGGCGCGTGGAGGTCCTCGCCAGCACCGGCTCCACCAACGCCGTCGTCGCCGAGCGGGCCCGGGCAGGGGAGCCGGCCGGGCTCGTCGTCGTCGCCGAGTCGCAGACCGCGGGTCGTGGCCGGCTGGACCGCTCCTGGGTCTCGCCGCCACGAGCCGGGCTGACGCTCTCCGTGCTCGTGCGCCCCGACCTGCCGCCGGTGCGCTGGCCGTGGCTGCCGCTGCTGACCGGGCTCGCCGTCGCGGACGCGCTGCGCGAGCAGGCCGAGGTGGACGCGGTCCTCAAGTGGCCCAACGACGTGCTCGTCGCCGAGCGCAAGCTCTGCGGCGTGCTGGCCGAGGTGCCCGAGGTCGGCGCGGCGGTCCTCGGCATCGGCCTCAACGTCACCACCCGCGCCGACGAGCTGCCGCACGACGGCGCCACCTCCTTGCAGCTGGCCGGGGCCACGACCACCGACCGCGACACGCTGCTGCGGGCGGTCCTGCGCGCGCTGACCCGGGTCCTCGCGGACGTGGACGGCTCGCGGGAGGCCTACCGCGCGCGGTGCAGCACGCTCGGTCGGCGGGTGCGGGTGGAGCTGCCGGGCGACGCGGTGGCCGAGGGCGTCGCGGAGGCCGTGGACGACGACGGCCGGCTCGTGGTCGACGGGACCGCCTACGGCGCCGGCGATGTCGTCCACCTGTGCCCAGCCTGAGCCTCAGTCCCGTTCGACGGGAGGTGGCTGGTACGGCGGCCAGTCGCCCTGCGGCGGCGTGACCGAGTCGAACCAGCGGTTCTGCTCGCGCGCGCCTGCGGACTCGCCCGGACCGCCGGCGTTGCTCCAGAGCGAGCTCATCAGCGCCGCGACCCCGGCGCCCATGACCACCATCGCGGCGGGCACCCCGCGCGGCAACACGGTCACCCCGAGCAGGAAGGCGACGGCCGCGGCGAGGCGCACCATGAGGTAGGCGCGCTTGCGGGACCTCGCCATGCATCGACGTTACGCCTGCAGGACCGGTCCGGCACCTCGCAGCCGGGCTCCCGCCGTACTGTGCGCCGGTGGACCCGGAGAAGCTCGAGGCGACGCTGCTGGGCGCGCCGTGCGAGCTGACGCCCGAGGAGGTGGCCGCGGCCGTCGGCGTGGACGAGCCGGTGGCGCGGGGATTGTGGAACGCCATGGGCTTCGCCGAGGTGCCGCCCGGCGAGCGCGCGTTCACGCACCTCGACGTTGCCGCGCTCAGGACCGCGCTCGCGCTGCGCGACTCCGGGGTGGTCGACCACGACACGATGCTGGTGCTGGCCCGGTCGATGGGGCAGCAGCTGTCGCGCACGGCCGACGCGCAGGTGGAGGTCTTCCGCGACCTCAGCGAGGGCATGACGGTCGAGGAGGCCACCGAAGCGGCGTCCGCGGCGGCGGCCGAGGTGCTGCCGCGGCTCGAGCAGCTCGTCGTCCACGTCTGGCGCCGCCAGTTCGCGGCGTCGGTGGCGCGCGCGTTCGTCGCGGCCACCGAGGACGGGATGCCCCTGCTGGCAGTGGGTTTCGTCGACATCGTGGACTTCACCAGGTCCAGCCAGACGTGGGACTCCTCGACCCTGGAGCGCCTGCTGGAGCGGTTCGAGAGCCAGACGTCCCTGCGGGTCACCGCCGTCGGCGGCCAGGTCATCAAGACCCTCGGCGACGCGGTCATGTACGTCGCCGACGACGCGGGCGCGGCCGTCGAGGTGGCGCTGCAGACGATCGACGCGCACTGCGCCGACGACGAGCTGCCCGACGTCCGGGCCGGCATCGCCCTGGGCCCGGTGCTGGTGCGCATGGGCGACGTCTTCGGGCAGCCGGTGAACATCGCGAGCCGGCTCACCGACGAGGCCCGCCCCCGCACGCTGCTGGTGGACACCCGCGTGGCGGACGTGCTCGCCGACGACGGGGCGTACGACCTCAAGCGCCTGCGCCGTCGCTCGGTGCGCGGCTACAAGTCCCTCACTCCCTACCTGCTGCGCCACACCGGCGTGGCCGACGACGCGAAGGGCTCCGCATGACCCTGCTCGACCTCGAGGTGACCACCCTGACCGGCGAGACGACGACGCTGGGCGCGCTGACCGGCGGCAAGGCAGCACTGGTCGTCAACGTCGCCAGCAGGTGCGGGCTGACGCCGCAGTACGCCGGGCTGGAGGAGCTGCACGGGACGCGCGACGACCTCGTGGTGATCGGCGTGCCGTGCAACCAGTTCAAGGGCCAGGAGCCCGGTACGGCGGAGGAGATCGCGGAGTTCTGCTCCGCGACCTACGGCGTGAGCTTCCCGATGCTCGCCAAGACCGACGTCAACGGCCCGGACCGGGGGCCGCTGTTCGACGCGCTGACCGCGGTGCCGGACGCCGAGGGCGCCGCCGGTGATGTCCAGTGGAACTTCGAGAAGTGGCTGCTGTCACCGGCCGGCGAGCCGGTCGCGCGGTTCCGCCCGCTGGTGGAGCCCGCCGACCCCGCGATCGCTCAGGCGGTCGACGCGCTCTGACGGTCCTGGGCCGGTCTCAGCGGTGGATCGTCCCGTCCTGCACGTCCTCGAGGACGGCCCTCGCCGCCGCGTCGCCGTCCGCCGCGGCCTCCGCCACCTCGGCCGGCGCCGCCCAGACGAACTTCCGGTAGGACCAGAAGCGGAACAGCGTCCCGAGCACCAGGCCGAAGCCGTTGGCGGCGATGTTGTCCGCCAGCCGCGACTCGAACCCGAGCACGTAGTGGGAGATCGCCAGGCACAGCAAGGAGATCGCGAGGCCGACGACGTTGAGCACGAAGAACAGGCCGTACTCCCGGCGCACGCTCGTGCGCTCCCGGTGCTTGAACGACCAGGCACGGTTGAGCAGGAACGCGTTCGTCGCCGAGAACACCGTCGACACGATCTTCGCGGTCAGTGGCTTGTCGATCACGTGCAGGACGGCGTTGAAGATCGCGATGTCGACGACGAAGCTGATCGCACCGACGGTGCCGAACTTCGCCACCTCGGAGAACAGGCCGCGCAGGCGGGCTTCGATGGCGCCCAGAAGGCCCGGTCGGGTGGCGGACATCAGGTGAGCCTACCGTCGCCACATGAGCTGGATCGAGCTGACCGGTGCCGCCAACGTCCGCGACGTGGGTGGGCTGCCCACCGTCGACGGCCGCGTCACCCGCCCCGGGGTCCTGATCCGGGCGGACAACCTGCAGGGCCTGACGCCCGAGGACGTCGCCGTCCTCACCGAGCAGCTCGGCGTACGCACCGTCGTCGACCTGCGCACCACGGGCGAGCTCCACCTGGAGGGCGAGGGTCCGCTGCGGGCCACGCCGGTCGTCCACCACCACCTGCCGCTCATCCCCGAGCTCGAGGGCGAGCCGGACGCCGCCGAGGTGGAGCGCGCGGTGCCGCACCGGCCGGACCGGGCCGGGGACTCGCCGACCGACATGACCGGCTTCTACGTCGGCTACGTAGAGGACGCCCCGAAGAACCTGGCCCGGGCGCTGCGGGTGCTGGCCGACCCGGACGCCGGGACCGCGGTCGTGCACTGCGCGGCCGGCAAGGACCGCACGGGCGTCGTTGTGGCGCTGGCCCTGTCGCTGGCCGGCGTGAAGCGGGACGCGGTGGTGGCCGACTACGTCGCCAGCGCCGACCGCATCGAGGGGGTGCTGGCCCGCCTGCAGGCCTCCAGCACGTACGGGCAGGCGCTCGCCGACGCGACGCCCGACCTGATCCGCCCCGAGGCGGGGTCGATGGAGCGCTTCCTCGACCACGTCGACCGGGAGTACGGCGGGCCGCACGGCCTCGCGATGAGCATCGGGGTGCACGAGGAGACGGTGGCCCGGCTCGGCACGCGGCTCGTCGGCACCTCACCGCTCGCTCGCTAGGGTCGCCGTCGTGACGATCCGCGCTGCGATGGGGCTGCCCGTGGTCGGCATGGTCGGCGGCGGCCAGCTGTCGCGGATGACCCACCAGGCCGGGATCGCGCTGGGCCTGTCGCTGCGGGTGCTCGCCGACGCGCAGCACGACAGCGCGGCCCTGGTGGCGCAGGGCGTCCTGATCGGCGCGCACGACTCGCTGGAGGACCTGCGGGCCTTCGCGCAGGACTGCGAGGTCGTGACCTTCGACCACGAGCACGTGCCGGGCGGCCTGCTCGAGGCGCTCGAGGCCGAGGGGGTGCGGATCGCCCCGGGCAGCGCGGCGCTGCGCCATGCGCAGGACAAGCTGGTCATGCGCGAGCGCCTCGCGGCCCTCGGGGTCCCGGTGCCGCCGTTCTGCCCGGTGGCCACGCTGGCCGACGTCGAGGGCTTCGCCCGCCACGTCGGCTGGCCGCTCGTGCTCAAGGCGGCGACCGGCGGCTACGACGGCAAGGGCGTCTGGGTCGTGCACGACAGCGCCGAGGCCGCGGAGGTCCTGGCCGGTGGCATCCGGCTGCTCGCCGAGCAGCTGGTCCCCCTGCAGCGGGAGTTGGCGGCCGTCGTGGCGCGCTCCCCGGAGGGCCAGGGCGCGGCCTGGCCGGTGGTCGAGACCGTGCAGTCCGACGGCATCTGCGTCGAGGTCGTCGCCCCGGCGCCGGGCCTGTCCGAGGACCTGGCCTTGGAGGCGCAGCGCCTTGCGCTTGGCCTCGCCGACGCGCTCGAGGTCGTCGGGGTGCTCGCCGTCGAGCTGTTCGAGACGGCGGACGGGCTCCTCGTCAACGAGCTGGCGATGCGCCCGCACAACAGCGCCCACTGGACGATCGAGGGCGCGCGCACCTCGCAGTTCGAGCAGCACCTGCGCGCCGTCCTCGACTGGCCGATGGGCGAGACGTCGCTGACCGCGCCGTGGGTCGTGATGGCCAACCTGCTGGGCGGTGACGACGCAGACCCCGACCTGGACCGCCGGCTGCACATGCTGTTCGGGCGCGACCCGGGACTGAAGGTCCACCTCTACGGCAAGCAGGTGAAGCCGGGCCGCAAGATCGGTCACGTCACCGTGCTCGGCGACGACCTGGACGACGTACGCCGGCGCGCGCAGGTCGGTGCGCACTACCTGAGGACGGGCGCATGGCTCGAGTAGGCATCGTGATGGGCAGCGACTCGGACTGGCCGGTGATGCGCGGCGCGGCCGAGGCGCTCGCCGAGTTCGACGTCGACCACGAGGTGCGCGTCCTGTCCGCCCACCGCACCCCACGGGACATGCTCGACTGGGCGGAAGCCGCTGCAGGAAAGGGCATCTCGGTCGTCATCGCCGGCGCAGGCGGGGCAGCCCACCTGCCCGGCATGGTCGCCTCCATGACGCCGCTGCCGGTCATCGGCGTCCCCGTGCCGCTGGCGCACCTCGACGGCATGGACTCGCTGCTGTCCATCGTGCAGATGCCCGCGGGCGTGCCGGTCGCCACGGTCTCGATCGGCGGCGCCCGCAACGCGGGGCTGCTCGCGGTGCGCATCCTCGCCACGGGGGACCCGGCGCTGCTCGAGCGGATGCGGGTGTTCCAGGGCTCGCTCGCCGACGCCGCCCGCGCGAAGGACGCCGCCCTGCAGGAGCAGCTCTAGCCAGCACCCCGCCGGCGCACCGTGAGGAACAGCCGGTGCGTCACGACGACGACCGTGAGCCAGGCGAGCCCGAGGGTCCAGGCGACGAGCACGTCGGTCAGCCAGTGGTAGCCGAGGAACACCCGCGACAGCCCCATCGTCGCCGCGAACGTCGTGGCGGCGCAGATCGTCGCAGCGCGCGCCCAGGCGCGGCGCTGGCGCCGGACCAGCAGGTACGCGACCACGCCAGCGACCACCACCGCGTTGAGCGAGTGCCCGCTCGGGAACGACGGCGAGGACTCGTACGGCGGCACCGCGTCGACCAGGGGCGGGCGCGTCCGGCCGACGAGGGACTTGCCGGCGACGGTCATGGTCAGCGACCCGGCGGTGGCGGCGAGCATCAGGACGGCGGGCGTCCACTGCCGCCAGGCCACCGACATGACGAGGACCGCGAGCACCGCCAGCAGCGGCATGCCGACCGGGCCGCCCAGGTCGGTGTAGGCGGTGACGGCGCGGTCGATGCCCGGTGACCGCAGCCGGAGCGCTGCGTCCAGGACCGGCCGGTCGAGGCCCGCTGCGCCCCCGCCGCCGTCGGACACCTGGTCGTAGATCTCGGCGCTGGCGGCGGTCAGCCCGGTGACCAGCAGCCCGGCGACGAGCAGCGTCACGACCAGCGCGAGGTGCGGGCCGACCACGGCGGCCAGGCGCGACGTGGCGGCGACGAGCAGGTGACCGGTCCGGGTGCGCCAGACCGTGAGGTCCCGCCGGCCGACGAGCCGGTCGTCCGGGGGCGCGAGGTCGGGGCGGTCCACGACGGGACTGTGCCCACTGGTGGTCAGCTCAGCGCGTCGTACCGCTCGCGCAGCCGGCCGACGTCCCGCAGGCGCTGCTCGTAGGTCGCGCCGACCACGACCAGAAGGACCCCGGCGGCGCCGAGCGACATCCAGCGCGGCAGCGCCGCGGCGTACGGCGCCAGCAGCGAGAGCGCGTCCACGGCGAGCACCGCGCCGCCGATCGTCAGCGGCGCCTGCATCGAGGTGCGGGCACCGACCAGGAGCACGACGAGGGAGGCAAGGCCGAGCAGCAGGGCGCGGGTCGGGACGTCGTGGTCGAAGGACGCCAGCAGGCTGGGCAGCAGCGCGAGGGACAGTCCCGGGGCGTACGCCGCCCACGACGGGGTGTCCGCCACCTGCCTGCGGCGCAGGTGGCCGAGGGCCAGGGCCACGGCGGCGAGCGGCAGGACGTACGGCTCCGGCGCCCCGATGCCGGCGTCCGCCAGGCGCACCCACGAGGACGCGGCCAGCAGCAGGGCGCCGGCGGGTGCGGCCAGGCGGCGGTCGCTGCGCAGGGCGGTGGCCAGTGCGTGCAGGCCGAGGCCCGACAGCGTCCAGGACAGCCAGCCCACGTCGCCCGAGGCGAGCACCAGCGCAACGACTGCGGCTGTGCAGGCGGCGATCTCGGCCCCGGTGCGGCGGGCGACGTCGAGCAGGACCGCGGTGCCCAGCAGGGCCGCGACGGCGACCACCAGCAGCGCCCCGACCTGGTCGACGGCCAGCGCGCGGGAGGCGCCGGCCGCGGCCAGCGCCGCGGTGCCGAGGGCGCCGGCCAGGCCGACGGGGACGGCCGGCACGGGCAGGCGGGTCGACGCGGTGGCGGCCGCCAGCAGGGCCGCGACCGGCAGCACCGCAAGCGTCGCGCCCTCCGCGGCGGTGGACCAGGCGCAGGCCAGCAGGAGGACCGCTGCGCCGGTGACCGCCAGGACGACGGCGCCGGGCGCGGACCGGTCGAGTGCGGCGACGGCGCCACCGGCGAGGGAGGCTGACAGGACGAGCAGCAGGGCGAGACCGGCGGCGTAGGGGAGGTCGAGCCCGAGGGGCAGGAGCACCGCCGTAGCGCCGGCCAGGACGGCTGCGGGGATCGCGGCGGACCGCACGCGGTGCAGGGCGAGGCCGGCGGCGGCGACCGCGAGGGCGGCGGCCAGCAGGACGGCCGGCGTGACGAGGGTGCCGTCCCAGGCCCCCTGCGGGGCGAGCGCCTCGCGCGCCGACGACGCGGGTGCCAGCGACCACGGGTCGAGCAGCCAGGTCACCGGCAGGAGCACCCCGCGCAGCGCCGGCTCGGCGACGGTCAGCAGCCCACCGGCGGAGACCGCGAGGGCGCCGAGCACGGGGCCCGTCCGCCACGACCGGGCCAGCTGCGAGGCGGCGAGGGCGGCCAGCAGGCCGATGGCGGCGAGCACCAGCGAGGCGGTGGGCTCGTCGTCGCGGACCAGCCCGTACGCCGCGGCACCGACGACGGGCACGACTGCGCCGGTCAGCAGCGGGCTGCCGGTGAGCACGCCGGCGCCGGCGAGGACGGCGGCGCACAGCAGCAGCGCGACCGCACCGACCTCAGGGTCCGGTCCGAGCGCCGTGCCGAGGGAGACGAGCAGCGCGACCGCCGTAGCCAGCGCCGTGCAGGCGGCGAGGACCGGGACGTACGGCCGGGGCAGCCGGCCGCGGGCGCCGGCCAGGGCGGCCAGGTCGGCGGCGGCCAGAGCGGCCAGGGACAGGGCTGCGGTGCCCGCCTCGACCTCGAGCCGCACCAGCAGCAGCGGGACCGGCAGCTGGGCGAGGACGACGGCTGCGCCGCGCAGGACCTGCAGCGGCACGACCGCGGCGTACGCGGCGGCCGCGGCGGCCAGCACGCCGGCGCTGACGGCGGCGTAGCTGAGCGCCGCGCTGTCCTCCGCGAGACCCAGCGTGCGCAAGCCGTACGCGTCGAGGGCCGCGAGGACCAGCGTCACCGCGCCCAGCGTCTCGGCGGTCGCGGTCAGCCCGCGGGCGCGCATCACGGGGGCGGCCCACGCGGCGGTGGCGGTGAGCAGGACGAGCACGACGGCGCGGCCGCCTGCGCCGAGGCGGTCGTAGGTGACCGCGGCGAACACCAGCGCCGCTACCGCGAGCAGCAGGCCGCCGAGCCCGAGCAGCAGGTTCTGGATCCGCTTCGGCGTCCACTCGGGGGCCGGAACGGCGGGGACGGGGGTCGCGGCGACGGGGACGGGAGCGCCGGTACGCAGGGAGGCCAGCAGGCGCACCCGCTCGGCCAGCAGCGACGTGCGGCGGTCGTCGAGTCGCAGCAGCTCCACGTCGACCTGCCACAGCCGCGTCGCGGCAGGGCCGGTGAGCGCGAGTCCGCAGGCACCGCAGGCACCGGTGCCGGCGAGCACGGCGCGGCAGTCGGGGCACCGGGTGGCGTCGGGGAGCAGCGTCGCAGTGGTCATGCGGCGATCATGGGGCGCCCGGGGAGGTGCGCGGGAGAGGCGAACTACTCAGTCGCCCTCGTACGTCATCGGAACGGCCCGGCTGGGCAAGGACGGGGGACATCCGCTCACCGCGAGCAGTGGTCGCCTGAGGCGCCGGATCGCGCTCCGGGACGACCACACGTCGCGGGAAGCGCGCGTAGGGGCCCGCTCAGCCCTCGAGGACGGTCGCCAGCGCATCGTCCGGCCCGAGCTCGGCCCGGAACTCGAGGTAGTCGGCGTACTGGTCGTTGGTCATCGGCGTCGCCGGCACGATCACGGTGTGCTTCTCGTAGCCGCCGGCCGTGACCGACAGGCCCACCACCACGACGTCGTCGTGCTCGCCGCGGATGACCCGCACGGGGACGTTCAGGGCCCGGGCGCCGAGCTCACCGGCGGCCTGGACCGCCGCGGAGACGCCGATGTCGTTCGGCGTCGCCTTCTTCTCGCGCACGAGGTCCAGGGCGTGGATCTGGCGCTTGACCCGCTCGCGGACCGTCAGGACGGCAGCCACGACGGGCCTCCCGGGGTACGGCCGGGCCACCCGGTGGGGGCCGGGCAGGAGCGCGTCACGTCGACACCAGGTGCTTCTCGAGCCGGCGCAGGTCCTTGCTGTTGGCCCGCCGCATGGCCGCCGCCATCGCCGGGGCCGCCAGCCGGGAGAAGCCGGCCGGCTCGCCCCTGTTGCGCAGCCGCATCAGCGTGCCGCCCGCCGTTGCGTCGGCCCACTCGTAGGTCGTCTCCATCGGGAACGGCCCCTGCGCCGTGCTCATCACGAACCGCTCACCGGGCAGGTGCTCGCGGACCTCGTAGGTGTACTTCAGCGTACGGCCGAGGAACTGCGCGCTGAAGGCGAGCCGCGAGCCGGTCTGCAGCGGCGGCGGCGTCTCCCAGCGCACCGAGCGGATGTTGGCGTACCAGGTGGTTGCGTTGTCGGAATCGCACGCGAACGCGGCCACGACCTCCCGCGGCCGGGCGATCACGATCTCGGTCCGCACGTCGACGTCCACGGTCAGGGCCGCCCGAGGGCGCGGTAGGACCAGCCGGCGGCGCGCCAGGTGTCGGGGTCCAGAGCGTTGCGGCCGTCGACGATGCGGCGGTGGTTGACGACCTCGGACAGCACGGCGGGGTCCATCTCGCGGAACTCGGCCCACTCGGTGAGGTGCAGAACGATGTCGGCGCCGGTCGCGGCCTCGACGGCGCTGTCGCGGTAGCCGAGCTCGGGGTGCTTGACGCGGGCGTTGTCCATCGCCTCGGGGTCGTAGAGGCAGACCGCGGCGCCCTGCTTCTGGATGCTGGCCGCGACGTCGAGGGCGGGGCTGTCGCGGATGTCGTCGCTGTTGGGCTTGAACGCCGCGCCGAGGACGGCCACCCGCATGCCGCCGAAGCTCCCGCCGAGCTGCTCGCGGGCCAGGTCGACCATGCGGGCGCGGCGGCGCAGGTTGATCGCGTCGACCTCCTTGAGGAACGACAGGGCCTGGTCGACCCCGAGCTCGCCGGCGCGGGCCATGAACGCGCGGATGTCCTTGGGCAGGCAACCGCCGCCGAAGCCGAGGCCGGCGTGCAGGAACCGCCCGCCGATGCGGGTGTCGTAGGACAGCGCCTTGCTCAGCATCGTGACGTCGCCGCCGGTCGCTTCGCAGACCTCGGCCATCGCGTTGATGAACGAGATCTTGGTGGCGAGGAAGGCGTTGGCCGCGACCTTGACCAGCTGGGCGGTCGCGAAGTCGGTGACCACGACCGGCGTCGCCGGACCCGACGGCGACTCGTCGATGACCGGTGCGAAGGCCGCCCTCAGCTGCTCCTCGGCCCGCGCGGAGCGGACGCCGAACACGAGCCGGTCGGGGGTGAGGGTGTCCTCGACGGCGAAGCCCTCCCGCAGGAACTCCGGGTTCCACGCCAGCTCCAGCTCGTCGCCGCGGGCCGCGGCGATCTGGTCGGCGAGCCGCTCGGCCGTGCCGGCGGGGACCGTGGACTTGCCGACGAGCAGCGACCCGGTCCGGGCGTGCGGGATCAGCGACGTGAAAGCGGCGTCGACGTAGGTCATGTCGGCCGCATACTCGCCCTTCTTCTGCGGCGTCCCGACGCACAGGTAGTGCACGTCCCCGAACGCGCCGACTTCCTCGTACGAGGTGGTGAAGCGCAGCCGCCCGGAGTCCAGGTTCTTCTGCAGCAGCTCCGGCAGGCCGGGCTCGTAGAACGGCACCGTCCCGGTCTGCAGCGCCGCGACCTTCTCCGGCAGCACGTCCAGGCCCAGGACCTCGAAGCCCAGCTCGGCCATGCACACGGCATGGGTCGCACCGAGGTAGCCGGTGCCGATGACGGTGAGGCGGGGGCGATCGGGCATGGGGCGCAGGCTATCGGGCCCGGCGTGCCCCGTGGTCGGACCCCGAATACCATCGGGGGATGAGCAGCGACCCCTC
>JBKJQM010000381.1:0-3811 GCA_046594005.1 Mycobacteriales bacterium | reverse complement strand
CACCGACCTCGACGACTACAAGCGCGTGCGCAAGGCCCACGGCGGGACGATCAACGACGTCGTGCTGGCCACCGTCGCCGGGGCGCTGCGCTCCTGGCTGCTCACCCGCGGCGAGCCGGTCGTCCCCACGAGCACGATCCGGGCGATGGTTCCCGTGTCGGTGCGCGCCGAGGGCCAGGAGATGGGCAACCGCGTCTCGTCGTACTTCGTCGACCTGCCCGTCGGCGAGGGCAACGCCGTGATGCGGCTGCACCAGGTCAGCTTCGCGATGCGCGGCCACAAGGAGTCCGGCCAGTCCGTGGGCGCCGACGCGCTCGTCCAGATGTCGGGCTTCGCGCCGCCGACGATCCACTCGCTCGGCGCCCGCGTCGCCAGCTCGATGACCCGGCGGCTGTTCAACGTCGTGGTGACCAACGTGCCCGGACCGCAGTTCCCGCTGTACGCCGCCGGCGCCAAGATGCTGACGATGTACCCGGTCGTGCCGCTGGCCAAGGGGCAGGCGCTCTCGATCGGCTTGACGTCGTACGACGGTGGCGTCTTCTACGGCCTGAACGCCGACCGCGACGCGATGCCCGACGTGGACGTGGTGGCCGCGCTCATCGAGGAGTCGCTGGCCGAGCTGGTGGGCACGGTGACCGGATGACGCGCACAGGTGTGGTCCTCGGAGCGGGCGGCGTGCTCGGCGCGGCATGGACCATCGGCGCCCTGGCCGCCTACGAGCAGACGCGCGGCGAGGACCCCCGGGAGGCCGAGGTCGTCGTCGGGACGTCGGCCGGCTCGGTGCTCGCGTCGTTCCTGGGCTGCGGCATCGGCGTCGAGGTCCTGCTCGACCACCAGCGCGGGATCGTCAACGCCGAGGCGCCCGACATCAGCTACGACCCGGACACCGACTCCGGCGGGGCGCTCCCGCCGCTGCCGCGGCCCGGCATCGGCTCGCCCCGCGGCGTCCTGTCGTCCGCGCTCCAGCCCTGGAAGATCACGCCGATGGGCGCCCTCGCCGCGATCCTGCCCCAGGGCCGCGGCTCGCTGGAGCCGATCGGCACGCTGGTCGACGCCGTCTGCCCGCGCGGCGCGTGGGCCGGGCACCCGCAGACCTGGGTGGTGGCGATGGACTACGACAGCGGTCGCCGCGTCGTGTTCGGCCGCGACGGCAGCCCGCACGCCGGACTGCGTGACGCGGTCATGAGCTCTTGCGCCATCCCCGGCTGGTACGCCCCGATCAAGATCGGCGGCCGGCGCTACGTCGACGGCGGTGCCTGCTCGCCGACCTCGCTCGACCTGGTCGGCGCGCTGCACCTCGACGAGGTCGTGGTGCTGTCGCCGATGACGTCGCTGGAGTACGACCGCCCGACCACTGTGGCCGGCCGGCTGGAGCGGCGCTTC
The DNA here is from genome assembly GCA_046594005.1 of Mycobacteriales bacterium. GTDB lineage: Bacteria > Actinomycetota > Actinomycetes > Mycobacteriales > SCTD01 > SCTD01. The sequence goes on along the minus strand of JBKJQM010000381.1, from coordinate 2,428 downwards.
CGCCGCCTGGTCACCAAGCGCCTGGTCAGCGAGGTCAAGAAGGTGGCCGCCACCGGCACCAAGGTCACCGTGCTCGGCCCCGGACCGGAGGACCTCGACGTGATCGGCGCCAACCTCATGGACCCGAGCCGTCGCGAACAGGTCCTCGAGACCTCGCTGCGGACCAGCGTGGCCGCGCTGCGCGCCGACCGCTACTCCGCCGCGGGCTAGGTCCCGGGCACCTCCGGCGCCGTACGGCAGGCTGTCCTGCATGCGCGTCTACCTGCCTTCCACGCTGCCCGGCCTGCGTGCCCTGCTCGACGCCGGGCAGCTCGGCGACCCCCCGCTGCCGGCGTACGCGGTGACCGCCGCACTGCGCGAGTGGTACGCCGAGGGCGACGAGGAGGAGCTGGAGTACGTCGCGACGACGCTCGCCGCACGCGCCTCGGTGCGGCTGCTGGACCGGGCGCTGCTGCTGGACCCGGCCACGCCGACGCGGCGCGTGGTCGTGGTGGCGGAGGTCGACCGCGTCGAGGCGGCACCCGAGGTCGACCGGGCTGCTGTGCGCGTGCTCGACGCGGTGGCGGTGCGGCTGGTGAAGGCGGTCCACGTGGACGACCCCTCCGCCGAGGCCGACGTGCGCGCCGCAGCCGAGCAGCTGGTGGAGGCCGACCTCGGCAGCGAGGACGCGTCGTTCGTGGTCGAGCAGGCCGAGGGCCACGAGCTGCAGTGGTACGCCACTCAGGAGATCGGCCCGCTGCTCGAGCTGTCGTAGGCCGCCCGGGAGGTCGTCGCCGCAGCACCGACCTACGCTCGGACGGTGGGTCGACGGAGCTGGCGCTGGGCGGTCCTCGCCCTGGGCGTCTCCCTCCTCGTGCTGCTGCCGACGCTGGCCTCGGCCCTGCCCGTACGCACCACCACCCTGTCCGCGCAGGAGCTGCTGCGCCGGGTGCGCGCCTCGGGGGCGGTCGGCTGGTCGGGCTACGGCGAGAGCCGCGGAGCCCTGGTGCTGCCCGACGTGCGCGAGCTGTCCGACCTGCCCTCGCTGGTCGGCGGCACCACCCGCGCGCGCGCCTGGTGGCGCGGCACCCGCGACTGGCGCGTCGACGCGCTGTCGCTGGTCGGCGAGACCGACACGACCCGCGACCCCGACGGCGGCTGGACCTGGCAGTCCGCCGACCGCCGCGCTGTCCGCGTCGTCGGCGAGCTCGACGTGCGACTGCCGACAGCCGCCGACCTGCTGGCGCCCGCCCTCGGACGGCGCCTGGCCGGGACGCCCGACGTCGACGCGAGCCGGCTGCCGGGGCGCCGGGTGGCCGGCAGGTCCACCGACGGCCTGCGCCTCGTGCCGCGCGACCCGGCCTCCACCACTGTCCGGTCCGTCGACCTGTGGGCCGACCCGGTCAACGGGCTGCCGCTGCGGGTCGAGGTGAACGCCGAGGGCGCCGACGAACCGCAGCTCGTCGCGCTGCTGCTGGACCTCGACCTGCACCGCCCGCCGGCGGAGCGGACCAGGTTCTCGCGGCCGGTCGGCGCTGCCGTGACCGTCGGTGAGGCGCCCGACATCGCCGCACTGGCAGACAGGTTCGCGCCGTACCTGCTGCCCGACGAGCTGGCGGGCCTGCCGCGGCGGTCGCGCAGCGCGCTGTCCACCGGCGGGGGTGTCGGCACCTACGGCGACGGCTTCACCGTCCTCGCGCTGGTGCCCGTCCCCGGCAACCTCGCCCGTCGGGTGATCGAACGCGTCGACCCGCAGGACGACGACCGCACCGGTGCGGTGAGCACCCCGCTGGTCAACGCGCTGATCGGCGAGGGACGGCGCGGCCGCGCGTACGTCCTGGTCGGGACCGTCCCGCAGGCGCGGCTCGTCCTGGCTCTGGCGCAGCTGCGCGCGGCCCCGCCGCCCCGGGTCCGCCGATGATCCGCACGACCGGGCTGACCAAGCGGTACGGCCGGGTGACCGCCGTCGACGACCTCGCGCTCGACGTGCGGGAGGGCGACCGGTTCGGGTTCCTCGGGCCGAACGGGTCCGGCAAGACGACGACCGTGCGGATGCTGCTGGGCCTGGTGCTGCCGACCGCCGGCACCGTCGAGCTGCTGGGGGACAAGCCGGGGAAGCGGTCGCTGCAGCAGGTCGGTGCTCTCGTGGAGGGGCCGGCGTTCGTGCCGCACCTCAACGGCCGCGCCAACCTGCGGCTGCTCGACGCGGCCGGTCCCGGCGGCGTGCGCGGCACCCGCGCGCGCCGAGTGGCGGAGGTGCTCGAGCAGGTCGGGCTGTCGGCCGTGGACCGGCGCCCGGTCAAGGCGTACAGCCTCGGCATGCGCCAGCGGCTCGGGCTCGGCGCCGCCCTGCTGCGGCGCCCGCGGCTGCTGGTGCTCGACGAGCCCACGAACGGCCTGGACCCGCAGGGCATCCGCGAGGTGCGCGACCTGCTGCTCGCGCTGAACG
>JBKJQM010000159.1:0-5614 GCA_046594005.1 Mycobacteriales bacterium | reverse complement strand
GACGTCCTGCAGCTCCTCATCTCCCACGAGCTGCAGGAGTCGGTGGCGATCCGGGACGGCGAGCTGGGCGTCCTGCCGTTCAGCCTGGTCATCGTCACCTTCCCCGTCGTCGGCGTGCTCCTCACGCGACGCGATCCGTCGAACGCCGTCGGCTGGCTGCTGCTCGCCGTCGGGCTCTGCTGGGCCGTGCGCGGCTTCTGGTTCGACGCCTACCTGCGATGGGCGGTCGAGGTCCGGCCCGGTTCGCTGCCGGGGGCGGAGGTGGTCGGTGCCCTGACCTTCCCGCTCTGGGTCCCCATGGTCGGCCTGATGGGCACCTTCCTCATCCTGCTCTTCCCGGACGGCAAGCTGCCGTCGCCGCGGTGGCGACTGCTGGCCCGGACCTGCGCAGTCGTCCTGATCGCCCTGTACGTCGCTGCGGTCGTGCGCCCCGGACCTGTGCAGCAGGCGCCGGTGGACGACCTGCACAACCCGTTCGCCGTCGAGGCGCTCGCACCGGTGACCCCGCTCATGGACGGCACGGCCATCCTGCTCCCGCTGTGCATCCTCGGCTGCGCGGCCGGACTCGTGTTCCGCTTCCGCCGCTCCCGCGGCGTGGAGCGGCTGCAGCTGAAGTGGCTGGCCACGTCCGGCGCCTTCGTGGCCTTCGGCTACCTGCTCCTCATGGGCAGCAGCGCCTGGGCCGCCTGGACCGACGCCGGACCGGCGCCGCACTGGTTCGACGTGGCGACCGACCTGTACTTCCTGTCCTTCGCCCTGATCCCGGTCTCCATCGGCATCGCCGTCTCGCGCCACGGCCTGTACGACATCGACCGCCTCATCAGCCGCACCGTCGGCTACGCGGTCGTGACGGGAGCCCTCGTCGGCACCTACACGGCTCTGGTGGCCGTCGTGTCGCGGCTGACGCCCGCCAGCAGCTCGCTCGCCGTGGCCGCGTCCACCCTGGCGGTGGCGGCGCTGTTCTCACCCGTCCGGAGCCGCGTGCAGGCCGTCGTGGACCGCCGGTTCAACAGGGCGCGCTATGACGCCGACGACACCGTGCGCGCCTTCAGCCAGCGCCTGCGCAGCGAGGTGGACCTGGACACGGTGTGCCGGGATCTCCTGGTCGTGGTCCAGCAGACGGTGGAGCCGGACACGGCCGGCATCTGGCTGCGGACCCAGGGCACGACGCTGGGCCGGGTGGCGCGGTGAGCACGCCCTGGCAGCGCCGCTTGGCGGTCGGTGTCTTCGGCACGGCCGTCTGCCTCATCCTCGCAGGCGACGTGTTCCAGATCATGATCGCGCGGGAGCTCGGCCGCTCCCCCCTTTCCACGAGTGACGGGACACTGGCGTACAGCGTCGTCCTGCTGACGTTCCCGATGGTCGGCTTGCTGCTGACCCGCCGTCAGCCCTCGAACGCCATCGGCTGGCTGCTGCTCTGCATCGGCCTGTGCTGGGGGATCCGGGAGTTCCTGTTCGCGGACTACCTGACCTGGACCCTTTCCGTACGTCCCGGCTCGCTTCCTGGCGCGGGGATCGTCGGTGCGCTCGCCTTCCCGTTGTGGGTGCCGCAGATCGGCCTCATGGGGACGTTCCTGATCCTGCTCTTCCCCGACGGCGCGCTCCCGTCACCGCGGTGGCGGTGGCTGGGATGGGCCTGCGCGGTCACCATGACCGGCCTCTACCTGGTGACGGTGGTCCGGCCCGGGCCGGTCCTGGAGGCGCCCGTGGACGACCTGCGCAACCCCTTGGCGATCGACGCCCTCGCACCAGCCGTACCCGTGTTCGACTTCGCCGTGACCCTGCTGCCCCTGTGCATCCTCGGCTGCGCCGTCGGACTGGTCATACGGTTCCGCCGGTCCGAGGGGGTGGAGAGCCTCCAGCTCAAGTGGTTGGCGGCGGCGGGCTCCTTCGTCGCCGCGGGCTATCTCGTCCTGATCCTCAGAGGTACGTACGCGCAGCTGACCGGCCTTGGTCCAGAGCCAGGATGGGTCGAACCCGTCACGCAGGCCTTCTTCGTGTCGTTCGCCCTGATCCCGATCTCGATCGGGATCGCTGTGCTCAAGCACGGCCTGTACGAGATCGACCGCCTCATCAGCCGGACGGTCAGCTACGCCGTCGTCACCGGCACGCTCGTCGTCGTCTACGTCCTGCTGGTGACGCTGGTCAGCCGCCTCACCCCCAGCAGCAGCTCGGTGGCGGTCGCCGCGTCGACGCTGGCTGTCGCGGCGATGTTCCAGCCCCTGCGCGGGCGCGTGCAGGGCGCGGTGGACAGACGGTTCAACCGGTCGAGGTACGACGCCGAGGACACGGTGCGACTCTTCAGCCGGCGCCTGCGGAGCGAGGTCGATCTGGCGGAGGTCTGCGCAGACCTCCTGACCGTGGTTCAGCAGACGGTCGAGCCGGCGGCGGCCGGGATCTGGCTGCGACCCGTCAGTGGGGGCTCCGCGTGAGGTACCGCCGGCTGGCCGACCTGATCGCACTGCTGACGCTCGCGCTGATGGTCGGGGCGGAGTCGGCGGCGTTCGCCGTCACCGAGCGCGGAAGCACCTGGGACGTAGTCGTCCAGGAGATCGGCGCCGGGACGCTCCTGTTCGTGCTCGGGTTCGGCGGCGTCGGCTGGCTGCTGGCGCGACGCGTCCCGGGCAACGCCGTCGGCTGGTGCTTCGCCGTCGGCGGGCTGCTCTGGGCAACAGGAGCCGCGGGGGACGCGTGGTCGCTGCTCGTCCAGGACACCTCGAGGGAGTCGGCTCCGTTGAGCAGGATCGTCGAGAACATTGCGGTGCACAGCTGGATCTTCTCGATGCCGTTCTCGATCCAGCTGCCCCTGCTGCTGCTGCCGAACGGCCGGCTGCTGTCGCCCCGGTGGCGGCCCGCCGTCTGGCTGATCGGGGCCGGCGTCGCCATCGGGTCGTTCGGCTTCGCCACGATCCCAGGCGTCATCCAGGACCGCGACCCCTCACGAACACCCCTGGTGAACCCGCTCGGCCTGCGAGGTGCGGCACCGCTGTCCGAGGTGCTGGCCGTGACGGGGGCCGGGATGCTCATCCTCGGGATCCTGGCCGGCGCCGTCGCGCTGGTGCTGCGCTTCCGCCGCTCGCGGGGGGTGGAGCGCCAGCAGATGCGCTGGGTGGCGGCGGGTGGGTGCTGCGTACTGCTCGCCCCCGTCGGCGCGTTGGTGCCCGGGCTGCCCGAGCTCCTCGGCGGCTTGATCGGCACGCTGGGGATCGTCGGCGTTCCGGTCTGCGTGGGGGTGGCCGTGCTGCGCTACCGCCTCTACGACCTCGGTCGCGTCGTCAGCCGCACCCTGGCGTACGCCGTCGTCACCGCACTCCTGGTCGGGGTCTACCTCGGCATCGTCACCGCGACGGCCCGCCTCGCGCCCGGAAGCTCCTCGCTGGCCGTGGCTGCGTCGACCCTCGCCGCGGCGGCGCTGTTCCAGCCGCTGCGCCGGCGGGTGCAGAACGTGGTCGACCACCGCTTCAACCGGGCGCGGTACGACGCGGACCGCACGGTCGACGACTTCCGCCGGCGGCTGCGCGACGAGGTGGACCTCGACGTCGTGCGCGCCGACCTGCTGGTCGTCGCGCAGCGGACGCTCCAGCCCGAGTCCATGACCCTGTGGCTGCGACCGCAGGCCGTCGGTCCGACGACGCGGCCGACGGCATGAGGCGTTGGGTGCTCGCGGACCTGGTCGCCGCGCCGACACTCGTCCTGCTGACGGTTGCCGAGGTCGTGGGCTACCGGCTCAGCGACCAAGAAGGCGTCTGGGACGTGGTGGTCCAGGAGCTCGCGAACGGCAGCGTGCCGTTCGTGCTCAGCTTCGGCGGCGTCGGCTGGCTGCTCGCGCGGCGGCTCCCCGGGAGCTCGTCGCTGGCCGTCGCCGCGTCGACGCTCGCCGCAGCGGCGCTGTTCCAGCCGCTGCGGCGGCGGGTGCAGGACCTGGTCGACTCGCGCTTCAACCAGGCGCGGTACGACGCGGACCGCACGGTCGACGACTTCCGCCGGTGGCTGCGCGACGAGGTGGACCTGGTCAGCGTGCGTGCTGACCTGCTGCGCGTGGTCGACGGGACGGTGCAGCCTGCAGCCGTCGGGCTCTGGCTGCCGGAGGGTGCGCGATGAGGCGGCGGCTACTGGCCGACACGGTCGCCGCGCTGTCCGGCATCCTGCTGTGCCTGGCCGAGGTCACCAGCTACGTGGCGGAGCCCGACGCCTTCCTGACGAGCTTCGTGTCGGACATCACCTTCGTGGCGGGCTTCGGGGCGGTCGGCTGGCTCTTGTGCCGCCGCGTGCCGGGCAACCCCATCGGCTGGTGCTTCTCGGCGGCGGCCCTCGTCGGGGCCTTGTCGGGTCTCGCGCACGGCTGGGCAGCGCTGCAGCTCGACGGGCAGCACGCGCCGGACGACCTGCTGCTGCGCTGCAGCGCCGTGCTGGACACCTTCAGCTGGGTCCCCGCGATTCCGCTGGCCCTGCTGGTGCCGCTGCTCCTGCTGCCGGACGGCCGGCTGCTGTCACGGCGCTGGCGTCGAGTGCTGCAGGTGGAAGTGGTCGGCTGCGTGCTCGGTGCCGTCGGCTTCTTCACGCTGCCCGGACCGATCGATACCGCCGACTACCGAGGATTGGACAACCCGCTGGGGGTGTCCTGGGCGCAGGGCCTGCTCGGCCTGTTCCGCACGATCGGTGGCGCCACGCTGACGGGCGGCATGCTCCTCGGGGCCGTCGCGATCGTCCTGCGCTTCCGCCGATCCCGCGGCGTCGAGCGCCAGCAGCTGCGCTGGGTCGCCCTCGGCGGCTGCTGCGCGGCGGTCGGCGCGGGCTTCGGGTCGGCCGCCGGCGTGGTGCTGCCGGACAGCGCGGCGGAGCTCGCCGGCGTGGGCTTCGTGGCGGTCCCGGTCTGCGTAGGGGTCGCGGTGCTGCGCTACCGGCTGTACGACCTGGGCCGCATCGTCAGCCGCACCTTGTCGTACGCGCTTGTCACGACGATGGTCGTCGGCGTCTACCTGGCTGTCGTGACCGGGACCGCGCGACTGACTGCGGCCAGCTCCTCCTTCGCGGTCGCCGCGTCCACACTGGCGGCAGCGGCGCTCTTCCAGCCGCTGCGCCGACGGGTGCAGAGCGGCGTCGACCACCGCTTCAACCGGGCGCGGTACGACGCCGACCGCACCGTCGAGGAGTTCCGCCGGCGGCTACGGGACGAGGTGGACCTCACCGCCGTCCGCGCCGACCTGCTCGACGTCGTGCACGGGACCGTGCAGCCGGCGAACGTCGGGCTGTGGCTCAGGGACAACCGATGACCCGCAGCCAGCGGCTGGCGGACGGGCTCGCGCTGCTGTCCATCATCCTGGGGTCCGCGGGCGCGGTGCTGTGTCCCGGCAGCCCTTCCGATGTCGTACGCGTCCTGTCTCCGTTCGCCGTCGGGCTGCTCGCCTTCGGTGCAGTGGGTTGGCTGCTCGCACGGCGCGTGCCTGCGAACGCCATCGGCTGGTTGTTCTCGCTGGGCGGGGTCTGCTGGGCGCTGTACGGCCTGGCCCAGGCACTCGGGACCAGGGCGCTCGCCGGACCGGACCCTGTGTCAGCGCTAGGACGGTTCTGGCTCGTCCTGCCCCTCAGCGCCTGGGCGCTGCCGATGGTGTTC
>JBKJQM010000214.1:0-2887 GCA_046594005.1 Mycobacteriales bacterium | reverse complement strand
GGTTGGCGTCGTCGGCGGCGACGACGCCGCGCGTCGAGCGCGTGACCACGTCGGCGTCCCACTCCGGCTGCACGCCGGCCCGGCGGTCGTTCGTGAGCAGGGTGAAGCGCTCCTGGTCGGTGCCCGGCCACGGGCTGGCGGGCACTCCCGCCAGCTGGGCGACGACCTGCTCGCACGCCCAGTCGCGGACGGCGACGATCTCGGGCAGTCCCGGTCGCACGAGCAGCCGGTCGTGCTGGGCGAGGTCCTCGGCGATGTCCAGCGCGTCCTGCAGCGCCCCGAACGCCGGACCCACCTCGGGCGGGACGACGAAGCGCAGGTCGACGCTGGGCGGCGCCTCGGGCAGCGGGCTCGGGTGCCCGTCGGGCACCGGCCGGCGGGTCGCACCGCTGTGGCGGCTGTGGTCCAGCTCCTCGAGCAGCGCGGACCAGACCAGCGAGCGCGCGGAGTCGGCCAGCGGCAGGTCGGGCTGCTGGGTGAGCGCGTCGCCGTGCTCGGCGAGGAACAGCACCAGCTCGCGCAGCAGCGTCTGGTGGTGCTCGCGGGCCGCCATCCAGAGCGTGGGCGGCATGCCCATCAGGACCACCTCGGTCCCCGGCTGGTCGCCTGAACCGCCCTCCACGTCCCAGGAGTCGGCGAAGGAGGCGAGCAGGTCCTGTTCGTCCTGCTCCGGCGGCTCCCCGACGGTGAACCAGACGACCTTGCCGGTGGGGGTGCCTCGGACACCGCGCGACCGGGTCACGGCGGCGAGCAGCGACAGGCCGCGACCCGTCGTGGACGCGTCGGACGCCCGGCTGCGCTGGTGGGGCAGCGCGGGGCTGCCGTCCTCGACCTCGACGAGCACCTCGTCGCGCTCTACGAGCAGGCGCAGCACGAGGGCGGTGTGGGCGTGCAGGACGCCGTTGGTGATGACCTCGCTGACCGCCAGCTCAGCGGCCTCCACCCACTCGGGGTGGCCGGCCTCGAGCAGCCGCGCCCGGACATGGCGACGGGCCGCGCCGGCCGACTCGGCCGAGGGCGACAGGCGCAGCTCGTCCACGGTGTCGTTCACCTGTCCGTCCTACCCAGATCTAGGAGGGCTCACCGCTGGCGGGGAGGTTGGCCACCCGCAGCTCGCCCTTCGCGACGAGCTTGTCCTGCTCGTCGGTGATCGTGACCGTCCACAGCTGCTGGGTGCGGCCGCGGTGGACCGGCGTGGCGACGGCTCTGAGCACGCTGCCCTCGCGGGCCGAGCGGATGAAGTTCGTGTGGTTGCTGGTCCCGACGACGTTCCCGCGGTCGCCGAACCAGACAGCGCCCCCGACGCTGCCCATCGTCTCGACGACCGAGCACAGGACCCCGCCGTGCAGCAGGCCGTACGGCTGCAGCAGGGGCGCCGTCACCGTCAGGTGCGCCCGTACCTCGTCTCCGGTCGCCGAGTCCACCACCAGGCCGATCGTCCGGTCGAAGCCGTCGTACGCGAAGGGGCTGCTCATGCGCCGCACCCTAGGCGTGTCGCCTCGCGGCCCCGGGGGCAGGGGAGGGGCATGTCAGAGGACCGCGAGACGCCCCCCGTGCAGGCCGGGCCCGTGCAGGCCGTGCCCGCGCCCGGCCACGCCGACAGCAGCGCCGGCGCCGGTGTCCGCACCGCTCAGGGCGAGAGCCCCGAGGACGGGATCCACGCCGGCGACAAGAAGCCGGACAGCGACGCCTCGGTGACCTCACCCGGCGCCTGGACGGCTCTCGCGGCGCCCGGCAAGCCCGACGGCGAGGTCGACACCCGCTCGTAGACTGGCGGGATGACCGCCACCCTCGACGCCGCCGCCGCAGGCGACGCGTCCGTCGAGGCCGTGCGCCGCCGCACGTTCGCGGTCATCAGCCACCCGGACGCCGGCAAGTCGACCCTGACGGAGGCGCTCGCGCTGCACGCGCGGGTGATCCAGGAGGCCGGCGCCATCCACGGCAAGGCCGGCCGCAAGAGCACCGTGTCCGACTGGATGGACATGGAGAAGGCCCGCGGCATCTCGATCAGCTCGGCGGCGCTGCAGTTCGGCTACGGCGACGCGGTCGTCAACCTGCTGGACACGCCGGGTCACGCGGACTTCTCCGAGGACACCTACCGGGTGCTGGCCGCCGTCGACTCGGCGGTGATGCTGCTCGACGCCGCCAAGGGGCTCGAGCCCCAGACGATGAAGCTGTTCGACGTCTGCAAGCACCGCGGGATCCCGGTGCTGACGGTCGTCAACAAGTGGGACCGGCCCGGGCTCGAGGCGCTCGAGCTGATGGACGAGATCCGGGAGCGCACCGGTCTCGAGCCGACGCCGCTGACCTGGCCGGTCGGTATCGCGGGTGACTTCCGCGGGGTGCTGGACCGCTCCAGCGGTGACTTCCTCCGCTTCACCCGCACGGCCGGCGGCGCGACGATCGCTCCCGAGGAGCGCGTCCCGGCGGCCCTCGCCGCCGAGCAGGAGGGCGATGCCTGGGCCACCGCGGTCGAGGAGTGCGAGCTGCTCGACGCCATGGGCCAGGTGCACGAGCAGTCGACGTTCCTCGACGGCGTGACGACGCCGGTGCTGTTCGGCTCGGCCGTCCTGAACTTCGGGGTCCGCCAGCTGCTCGACACGCTGCTCGAGCTGGCGCCGCCTCCCGGTCCCCGCCCCGACGTGACCGGCGAGCCGCGGCCGCTCGACAAGCCGTTCAGCGCCTTCGTCTTCAAGATCCAGGCAGGCATGGACAGCGCGCACCGCGACCGCCTGGCGTACGTCCGCGTCTGCTCGGGCGTGTTCGAGCGCGGCACCGTCGTCACCCACTCCGCGACCGGCAAGCCGTTCGCCACCAAGTACGCCCAGCAGGTCTTCGGCCGCGACCGCGAGACGGTGGACCTCGCCTACCCCGGCGACGTGGTCGG
>JBKJQM010000176.1:0-2632 GCA_046594005.1 Mycobacteriales bacterium | reverse complement strand
CTGAGGAAGTCCAGACCCAGCTCGCGCGCGTGCGCACGGACGTACGCAGCGACGAGCTCCGACGGTGCGTCGCCGTCGCTGTCGGTGCTGTGGTCGTGGAGGCTGCCCGCCAGCACGGACAGGCCGCCGATGCGTGCCGGACCCGCGGGGCGCAGGGAGACGGCGCCGGCCGTACGGGGCGTCGCGAGCGCCGGGCGGGCCAGCAGGCCGGCCCCTGCCACGACCCCGAGCCGGAGGAACGAGCGTCGTGAGCAGGAGCAGGACACGGGGACCTCGACACTGGCGGGGGCGGATACCGGTGTGCTTCGCCGGCGTGGCGCCCGTTCCTGCTCGACGCCCGATGGACGTCAGTGCTCGTCGGTGCCGGACCGGTGCAGGTGCGCGGCAGCTGCGGCTCCCACGAGCAGCCCTGCTCCGGTCAGGGCGACGGCCGCGGGAGTGCCGGTGGCGGGCAGGTCGACGCCGGTCGTGGGCGCGGGAGCGGGAGCGGGGGGCCGCACGGGAGCCGTTCCCCTGCTGCGGACGCGGCGCTCGAGGACCACGCGGTCGACCTCCACGCCGGTGTCGGTGACGGCGCGCAGGGTCATCGTGGTGAGCCGGCCGGGGGCGGCCGGGACGACATCGACCGCCAGCACGGCGTAGTCGGCGTAGCGGGCCTGCGACCAGTCGACGCTCTCCGGCTGCTGCACCGCGGGGTTGCGCAGCGGATCGGTGTCGGCGCCGGGACCGCGCCAGACGTAGCTGTTCTGCACCTGCGTGCCCGCCCCCGCGGCCGTGTCGCTGATGCCGTCCCCGCGGTAGCGCTCGGTGCTATCCGGCTGGAACGGGTAGCGCGGCCGCCCTCCAGAGCCGACCAGGACGTACGTCGTGCCGTCGGTCGCGGGCCGGACGGTCGAGCGGTCCGGCGCCTGGCGGGTCGACGTCCCGCCGCGGATCGGGTTGGTGCGCTCGTACTGGTGGTTGTGGGCCTGCACCACCAGGTCCACGGAGTAGCGGTCGAACAGCGGCGCCAGAGCGTCGCGCACGCCGCCGTCCGACGCGTGCGTCTTGGACGTGGAGAACGCGCAGTGGTGGAAGAACGCGACGATGAAGTCCACCGTCGGGTCGGCCCGCAGCGCCTGCAGTCGCTGCTCGAGCCAGGCCAGCTGCGCGCCACCGCTGTAGCCGGTGTTGGCCGGGATCTCGGCGGTGAGGTCGTTGGCGTCCAGGCTCAGCACCGCGACGTTGGCGTGCACGAACGAGTAGACCGACGGGCACGCGTTCGGCCCGTTGCTCGGCAGCTCGAGGCGGACGAGGTGGCCGCCGTAGCCGTGCGCGAGATCGGCTCGTGGCAAGGCGTTCTGGGGCGTGCCGTACAGCGCCTCCATGTCGTGGTTGCCGGTGGTGAACATCCACGGGGTGCGCGACGCGGAGCGCTCGACCATCGCGAAGTAGGCCGACCAGGCGAACGGGTCGTAGTCGTTGACCTGCGCGAGCTGCGTCGTGAACGTCTCCGGCGCCCCGAGGCCCTGCGCGTCGGCGTAGCAGATGTCCCCGGCGAGCAGGTGGAAGGCGGGTCGCTGCGCGACGATCCTCGACACGAGCGCGCTGGCCGGCATCGGCGTGCGGCGCGTGTCGTCCGCGTCGTAGGAGTTGGTGACGTCGCGCCCCGACCGCGGGTCCCGCACGTCCGTCCCGTGGTCGCCGAGAGCGGTGAACGTGAACGGCGCGGCCACGGTCCCCCGGGCCGGCGCGGTCGTGAACGTCGCGTCCTGCGTCACCGTGCCGTCCGGCATCCGGAAGCGGTAGTGGTACTGCCGACCGGGCTCGAGGCCGTCCACCGCGGCGTGCACGAAGAACTGCTCCGCGCCCGTGACCACCGGACCGGCCGACGGGATCTGCGACAGCAGCCGTCGTACCTCCAGCTCGACCGTCCTGCCGTAGGAGGTGCTGGTGCCGACGTCCGCGACGAGGCGGCCCGCCGGCGGCGCGCCCGTCAGCTCGCCCGACAGGCGCATGGACCGGGCCGGGTCGAGCCCGTACGACAGCCGCCGCCCCACGACCGTGACGCCGTCGGCGGCGTACGCGCGGGACATCGCGCGCGCCCACGGGTCGGTGCTCACAGCCAGTGCTGCGAGGGCGGCACCGGTGCCCTTCAGGGCCGACCGACGTGACACCGGGTGCCGGCGCAGGAAGCCCGAGATCCAGTCCGCCTGCTCCGCGATCGTCATCCGGGACGCCAGCTGCGGCGGAACACCCGAGTGCGGCACCTCACCCAGCAGGCGGTCGGTCATGAGCGGTGCGTCTCCTCGCGTGCGGTTCCTCGGTCGACCAGGACAGCACGAGCCGGCGAACAGCAGGTGAACGGCCGCGCAGCAGCCGCGACGCAGCGTTCGCGACTGCGCCACCTCACCGACTCCCGGTGGTCATCGGCGTGCGCTGTCCTGGCGGCATGCCGATCGTCCCCGTCCAGGGATCCCGCCGATCCCGGCGCACCCGTGGCGTGATCGTGACCGCGGCCGGGCCGCAGATGCGTGGCGTCCTGCACGACCTGGCCCTCCCCAGCTTCCGCGCCTACGCGGCCGCCTGGGACTGGACCGTGCAGGCGGTCGACCTGCCGTCGGACGGCGCCGGTGCGGACGTGGCAGCGCAG
>JBKJQM010000038.1:0-4691 GCA_046594005.1 Mycobacteriales bacterium | reverse complement strand
GTGGCGGGTGCTGCTGCGGCCCGCACCCGTCCGGCGCCTGGGGCGCGAACCCGTTCCAGGCGAACCCGTTCCAGGCGAACCCGTTCCAGGCGAACCCGTTCCAGGCGAACCCGTTCCAGGCCAACCCGTTCCAGGCCAACCCTGAGCTCCGGGCAACGGGGAACCGGCCCCACAGCGCACGACCGGCGACGGCGCCCGCACTTCCGACCTACCCGGGCGACACCACGGCGCGCACGAGGCCCACCATCGTCGTGCTCGACACCGGCCTCGCCGGCGGTGCGCTGCGACCGCACGCGCTGCATGCGCTCGCAGACGATCCCGCCAACTCCGAGCAGCCGGACGAGGACGGCGACGGCAGCATCGACCCGGTTGCCGGACACGGCACCTTCATCGCAGGGCTGATCGAGCAGATGGCTCCTGGGTGCGAGCTGTCGGTCAACGGGCTGATCGGCGGCTACGGCGACGTGGACGAGGTGACCGTCGCCGACACGCTCGACAGCCTCGTCGACCCGGCGACCGGGGTGGGCCCTGACCTGCTGAACCTGTCGTTCGGCGGCTACGCGCTCGACCAGATGACCCGGCTGGCGCAGGCGGTCCGCCGCTTGCAGGTCGCGGGCACCGTGGTCGTCGCCTCCGCCGGCAACGACGCGACGTGCCGCCCGTCGTTCCCGGCTGCGCTTCCCGGTGTCGTCTCTGTCGGCGCGCTCGGGCCGCATGGTCCGGCCCCCTTCACCAACTACGGCCACTGGGTGCGCGCGTGCGCGCCGGGCGTGGACGTCGTCAGCAGCTTCTTCTCGATGTGGGACCCGCCGGGCGAGGGCACGCACTACGCCGAATGGGTCTCGTGGAGCGGGACGTCCTTCGCGGCCCCCACCGTCACCGGGGCGCTTGCGCGCTGCATGCGGGAGGGAATGACGGGACCGGAGGCGGTGGCGCACCTGCTGGACCAACCGTCGCGGCTGCGCCTGCCGGGCCTCGGCACCGTCGTCAACGACGGTCCCCGCTGGCAGCTCCCCTGAGGCTGGAGGAGGTCGTCGACCGGCGTCACGGGTCGGCCCCCTGCAGCCACCACCACATCGCTCGTACTGCACCGTGGCGTGGACTCCGCAGCGCCTGCCTCGCCTCGTCGTGGGCGCCTACGCGGGTATGGACGAGCGTCGTGCCGCGGCCTCCTACGCCCGGTCCCACCCACGTCGTGCGCAAGCAGGCCCATGCGGAAGCCGCGGGTCATGAGGACAGGGCCCTGACCTGCAGTTCCGTGGGGTGAGTGACCGGGCTCGAACCCGCGAGAACCGGGATCACCACCCTGCGGAGCCCGTTCGGCTGAGGGACGTGCTGACCACGACCCCATCTGCAAAGGGGCTTTCGTAGGTCTCGCCCGGCTCGACGAGGTGTGGCTGGGGAGACGTCGCCCCACGCCTGACCGTTGATCGTGGTGGCGGGTGGTCGTCGAGCGTTGACGACGGCCCTTCCTGGGGCGTGCGCGAGCTGTTCGCCGCACCTTCACCTGGCCGTCGCACGAGCGGCACTGCTGGTTGGCCCGTCGTGCGTGGACTGCGAGCCACCCCCACCACCTCAAGGAGCCCGATCGTGACCTCTGCCCTTTCCCGCCGCGGCTTCCTCGGCGGCACCGCCGCTGCCGGCCTCGGCATCGCCTTCGCCGGAAGCATCGACGCCATCGCCGGCACGGCAGCTCATGCCGCCACCCGGAGCGCGGAGGGCTACGGCCCCCTTGTCGCAGACCCCGACGGCATCCTGTCGCTGCCGGCGGGCTTCCGCTACGACATCATCGCCACCGCAGGTGAGACGGTGATGGAGGACGGCAGCCGCACCCCGGCGGACATGGACGGCACGGGCGCCTTCTCGACCGCGGCGGGGACGACGCTCGTCTGCAACCACGAGATCAGCGGCAGCGAGCAGCCCCCCGTGCCGAACACCCCGGGCCTGACGTACGACCCGAAGGCCAAGGGCGGGACCACCAGCATCGAGCTCGACGCGAGCGGCAGGCGGGTCCGGGAGTACGTCAGCGTCGCGGGGACCGAGAACAACTGCGCCGGTGGCGTCACCCCGTGGGCCACCTGGCTGACCTGCGAGGAGACCGAGAAGCGGGCGAGCAGCAGCCGCGACAAGGACCACGGCTACGTCTTCGAGGTGTCCCCGGTCCAGGCCGAGAACCCGAACCGGAGCAACGTGCCGCTGGCGTTCCTCGGCCGCTTCTCGCACGAAGCGGTCGCCGTCGACCCGCAGACCAACGTCATCTACGAGACCGAGGACGCGTCCGGCCCGCACGGGCTGTACTTCCGCTGGGTCCCGCCGGTCGGGTTCACCGGAGGCAAGCGGGCTCTCGTGGACCTCGCCCAGTCGCCGGGGGGCGGCACCGCGGGTGCCCTGCAGGCGATGAGCTGCTCGCGGGGCAACCGGCACATCACCGACCTGTCCCAGGCGACCCAGCCCGGTACGCAGTACAGGGTCCAGTGGGTCGACGTGCCTGACCGTGACGCGAGGACCACCTCCGTTCGCAAGCAGTTCAGCGACGACCAGGTCACCCGCTCCCGAAAGCTCGAGGGCCAGTGGTGGGCCGACGGGGGCGTGTACTTCGTCGCCAGCTTCGCCCGCCTCACGGACGGCAGCACCAACGAGCACGACGGCCAGGTCTGGTTCTACGACCCGCACACGCAGACCGTGACCCTGAAGACCATCTTCGGCGTCAACCCCGACCCGGACGTCGACGCCGACGACTACGACGGACCGGACAACATCACGGTCAGTCCGTACGGCGGCGTCATCCTTGCTGAGGACGGCGAGGGCGTGCAGCACCTCGTCGGCGTCACCGAGCAGGGCAAGTCCTACACCTTGGCCCGCAACGACGAGGGCGGCAGCGAGTTCACCGGCCCGGTCTTCAGCCCTGATGGCAAGACCCTGTACGCGAACATCCAGTCGGGTCCCGGCCGGGTGCTCGCCATCACCGGCCCGTGGGGACGACCCAGCAACGCGCGCTGAACCGTCGGGGCTGACGCCGCACCCGGGGCAGGTCGGCGTCAGCTCCTCGGCAGCCGGCAGGCTGTACGGAGACGTCCGCGTCGACGATCGTGCTGACCCGCTGACACGCCCTCCGAAAGCCGGCGCTGCAGGGCGTCCCGGTCGGGGGAGTGGCTGGCGTCGTCCGGGCCCGCCACAGATCACTCAGCGGCGTGCGGTCGGCGCGTACGCATGGTCGACCCGGCAGCGCAGCCGCGGGCACTCTTGCGGTTGAGTGGCCGCCGGAGCAGAGAGAGAGGTGCCCATGCGTGCGCGTGAGCTGGCGATGCCCTACCCGATGGTCTCGATCGACGAGGACGCCGCGGCGGCCGCCAGGCGCATGGCCACGGAGGGCCTGCCGGGTCTGATCGTCGTCGGCCGCGACGGCCGTCCCTGGACGGTGCTGCCTGGCAGCCAGGTGCTCCGCTTCGTCGTGCCCGAGTACGTCCAGCAGGACCCGGGTCTGGCTCGGGCGCTGGACGCCGACAGCGCCGACGACCTGTGCCGTCGGCTCATCGGTCGTACCGTCGGTGAGCTGCTGCCGCCGCGGTCAGCGCTGCACGAGCTGCCCGTGGTGGACGCCGATGCGACCAGCCTGGAGATCGCCGCCGTCATGGCCCGGATGCACAGCCCGATCGTCGCGGTGATCGAGGGGGATCGCGTGCTCGGCGCCGTCACGGTCAGCCGGCTGCTGGCTCACCTGCTGCCGGATGCGCCGGCGACATGACGTCGGTCCTGGTCGTGGCGGTGTTCGTCGGCGCGTACGTCCTCATCGCGACCGAGCGGATCCACCGGGTGGCCGCCGCGCTGAGCGGCGCCGCCGGGATGGTGCTGCTGGGCGTCGTGGACGCCCGGGTGGCGTTCTTCAGCGAGGAGACCGGCGTCGACTGGAACGTCATCTTCCTGCTGCTCGGCATGATGATCATCGTCAGCGTGCTCAAGCAGACCGGCCTGTTCGAGTTCCTCGCCATCTGGTCGGTGAAGCGCACCGCAGGCCGCCCGTTCGCCACGATGACGGCCCTCATCGTGATCACGGCAGTGGCGTCTGCGCTGCTCGACAACGTCACCACGGTGCTGCTGGTGGCGCCCGTGACGTTGCTGGTGTGCGATCGACTCGGGCTGCCGCCGGTGCCCTACCTGGTGGCCGAGGTCCTGGCGTCGAACATCGGCGGCACGGCCACTCTCATCGGTGACCCACCGAACATCATCATCGCCAGCCGGGCCGGGTTGAGCTTCAACGCGTTCGTGGCGAACCTGCTGCCGGTGGTGCTGCTGTGCCTGGTCGCGCTCGTGCTGCTGTGCCGTGTCCTGTTCCGCTCGGCCTTCCACTACGACCCGGAGCGCGTGGCGGCGCTGATGGCGTTGGACGAGCGGGAGGTGCTGCGCGACCGGCCGCTGCTGACGCGCTCGCTGGTGGTGCTCGCTCTCGTCCTCGTCGGCTTCGTGGCGCACGCCGCCCTGGGTGTCGAGCCCTCGCTCGTGGCGCTGCTCGGCGCGGGCGCGCTGGTCGCGCTGTCACGGTTGGAGCCGGCGCAGTTCCTGGAGGACGTCGAGTGGTCGACGCTCGTGTTCTTCGCGGGCCTGTTCGTCATGGTGGGCGCGCTCGTGGAGGTCGGCGTCATCGAGCGGCTGGGGGAGGCGGCGACCAGCGCCGTCGGCGACCACCAGTTCGT
>JBKJQM010000272.1:0-6210 GCA_046594005.1 Mycobacteriales bacterium | reverse complement strand
GACCTCGCGCCCGGCGACCTCGCACCCGGCGACGCTGCGCCCGACGACGCTGCAACCGGCGACGCTGCGCCCGATGACCTGGCACCCGACTTGGCGCCCGCCGACCTCGCACCTGCCGACCTCGCACCCGCCGACCTCGCACCCGCCGACCTCGCACCCGCCGACGACGCTGCACCCGCCGATCCGGTGCTCGCCGCTCTCCTGACGACGCGCGCGCACGACCCCGCTGATCTCACCGGCAGCGGCTACCGGTTCCCGCCCCGGCTCCGCCGGTTCCTGCAGGCCCGCGACCGGACCTGCGTGTTCCCCGGCTGCGGCCGCCCGGCCACCCGCACCGACAAAGACCACCGCCAGCCCTGGCCGGCCGGCGCGACCAGCGCCGACAACGGCCAGTGCCTGTGCCGACACCACCACCGCGCCAAGCACACCGTCTTCACCGTCACCCACGACCCCGACGGGACCTACGTCTGGACCACCCGCGGCGGCTGGCGGTTCCACCGACGACCCAAGGGCTTCTGAGCCCCGCCACCGCCTGATCGACCGTCACCCGGACACCAACACCGGGTGATCAGGCGCGTCCACGCAGCCCTCACACCGGAGGGCGCTGCCTGCCGACCCGGCCTAGCCAGCCGGGAGGTGCGCGTGCGCCCCCACCGCCCTGGCGCCGGCGACCGCAGCACCGGCCACCAGCGGCGCTGCGGGGACGACGGCGCCGGCCTGCGCCCAGGCGGCGGCCCGGCCGACGACGACGGGGAGGTGCTCGGGCAGGCCCCAGCCCGGACCGAGCTCGTCACCGAGCGCCGCTTGCAGCGGCGGGGTGTCGTTGGCGTCGACCGCCACGGCCAGCGCCAGCAGCTGCGAGCCCAGGTCCTGCGCGACCAGGGCGCTCAGCACCTGCCTCACGTCGTCCCGCAGGTCGGCGGTGCGGGTGCGGGAGGCCTCGCGGCGGGTGTCGCCCGGCCGGGCGACGTCGGCGAGCCACGCCCGCACCCCGGTCGCGTGCACGTGCAGCACGGCGACGAGCAGGTCAGGCACCGGTCTCCCGCCACAGCTGCAGGGTCGCCTCGCGCACCGGCGCCGTCTGGGCCTGCACGAGGTGGAACACCGCCTCGCGGGCGAGCCGCTGCGGCGCCGCGTCCAGCGCCATGGCGGACCCGCCGGTGGCCGCGACCAGGGCGGTGGCGGTGCGCACCACGAGCTCCAGCGAGCTGGCGCGCACGGCGAGCCGGTCCTCGAGCAGCTCCTCCGGCGGGACGTCGTCGAGCAGCGTGTAGGCGACCTTGCGCAGCCGCTCGCCCTCCTGGCCCAGCGCGTGCGCCAGGGCGGCGGCCGTGCCGTCGTCGCGCCGCGAGGCGGTGTCGGCGAGGCGGCGTACGCACTCGCGCTGCAGCCCGAACGAGTGCGGTGTCGGGTTGGCGCTGCGCTGCGCGTCCAGCTCGAGCCAGCTCGCTGCGTCAAGGACCTGGACCACGTCGGCGTCCGGCACGTGCAGCCCGTCCAGGTCGAGCGTCACCGTGCGGGTGGCCTGCATCGCCATGAGCTGCAGGGGTTCTGACGACGTGACGCCCTTGCCGTCGACCGCGTCCACCAGCACGAAGACCACCCGGTCGTCGTCGGTCCGGCCCGCGAGCAGGACGACGTCGCAGATGCCCCACGACGTCATCCAGCCGACGTGCCCGTCGAACCGCCAGCCACCGTCAACGCGGGTGGCCCGCACGACCGGTTGGCCAGGGCGGCGCAGATGGGCGAAGGCCACCCCCGCCAGCAGGTCCCCGGTGCACAGCGCACGCAGGCGGCGGTCCTTCAGGTCCTCGTTGTCGCATGCGGCCAACGACAGCAGCGGCAGAGCGTGCTGCACCGCGACGAACCAGGTTGCTCCGCAGGCACCGGCCAAGATCTCCATGACCTCGCGCACCACGGGCGCAGGCGCCTGCGCACCGCCGTACGCGCGGGGTCCGGCCAGGCCGAGCAGACCCTCGGCGGCCCAGGCGTCCAGGTGCGAGCGCGGCACGACGGTCCGGTCGACCTCCTCGGCCCGCGGCCGGATCAGCTCGTCGGCGATCCTCTGCGCGCGCTCGACCGGGCTGCTCACGTCGCCCCGACGGCGCTGAACCCGCCGTCGACGTGGACCACGGAGCCGGTCGTGCTGGGGAACCAGTCGGACAGCAGCGCGACGCAGGCCCGCGCGACCGGCTCGGCGTCGGTGACGTCCCAGCCGAGAGGTGCCCGTGCGTGCCACACGTCCTCGAACTGCTCGAAGCCCGGCACGCTGCGCGCCGCCATCGTCTTGAGCGGACCGGCGGCCACGA
Source organism: Mycobacteriales bacterium (assembly GCA_046594005.1). Taxonomy (GTDB): domain Bacteria; phylum Actinomycetota; class Actinomycetes; order Mycobacteriales; family SCTD01; genus SCTD01. The sequence continues at coordinate 3,901 of JBKJQM010000272.1, read as the reverse complement.
GGTTCGCGCGAATGCCCCGTGGTCCGAGATCCCTTGCCAGGTAGCGGTTCGCCGACTCAAGACCGGCCTTGGCAACGCCCATCCAGTCGTACGACGGCCAGGCCACCCGTGCGTCGAACGTCAGCCCGACGATGGACGCACCGGGCGAGAGAAGCGGGGCGCAGGCGTGCGCGAGCGCGGCGTACGACCAGGTGGAGACCTGGATCGCGGTCCCGACGTCCTCCCACGACGTGCCGAGCACGCCGTGACCCAGGGCAGCCGGCGGGGCGAAGCCGATGGCGTGCAGGACACCGTCGAGCCCGTCGACGTGCTCGGCCAGCCGTCCCGGGAGCGCAGCCAGGTCCTCCGCCGACGAGACGTCGAGCTCCACGACCGGCGGCGGGCCGGGCAGCCGCTTCGCGACGCGCTGCGTCAGGGACATCGGCCGGCCGAACGAGGACAGCACCACGGTCGCACCCTGCTCGAGCGCGAGCCGCGCGACCGCGAAGGCGATGCTCTTGTCGGTCAGGACGCCTGTGACGAGCAGCCGCTTGCCCTCGAGCAGGCCCGGCTGGGCACTCACCCCGCCTTGGCCGAGACCTTGGCGAAGATGACGTCGGCGAACGCGCCGATCGTCTTCACGTCGTCGAGCTCCTCCTCCGGCAGCTCGATGCCGAAGGCGTCCTCGAGCTCCATCGTCAGCTCGACGAGCGACAGGCTGTCCACGTCGAGGTCGGCGACGAACGACTTGTCCTCCTGAACGTCCTCCGCGGACACCTCGAGCATCTCGACCGCCTTGTCCCGCAGGACCTGCACCACCTCTGCGCGCTCCATGGCCGGAACCTAGCCGCCCAGCGCCGCGACGTCGTCCGGGGTCGCCACGGACACGACCCGCAGGTCCGGCAGCGTCCGCCTGACCAGACCCGCGAGAACACCCCCCGGACCCACCTCGACGACCGTGTCGACGCCGTACGACGGCAGCGCCTCCACGACCTCGCGCCAGCGCACCGGTGCGGTCAGCTGGCGGGACAGGGTGCCGGCGACGTCGCCGGCGCACGGCTGCGCGTCGACGGCGCTCAGGACCGGCAGGACGGGCGGGGCGTACGACGCCTGCGCCAGCGCGCGGTCGAGGTCGCGCCGCGCGGGCGCCATGAGCGGCGTGTGGAAGGCGCCGCCGACCTGCAGGGGCAGCACGCGGCGGGCGCCCGCCTGCTTGAGCACCGGCCCGGCCGCGCCGACCCCGTCGACCGTCCCGGAGACGACGACGTGCGAGGGCGCGTTGTAGTTGGCCGTCCACACGTCCTCGAGCCCGGCGCAGACCTGCTCGACGGCCGCGTCGTCGAGACCGAGCACCGCCGCCATGGTCCCCGGCGCGGCATCGGCGGCGGCCTGCATGGCGTCGCCGCGCGCGCCCACCAGCCGCACGCCGTCCTCGACCGTCAGCACCCCGGCGGCGACCAGCGCCGTCAGCTCGCCCAGCGAGTGGCCGGCCACCACAGCGACGTCGAGAGCCGGAAGCGCCTGCCAGACAAGCAGACTGGCGAGCAACGTCGCGAGCTGGGCCTCCCGCGTCGCCCGCAGCTGCTCGGCCTCGGCGTCCAGCAGCAGGTGAACGACATCACGGCCGAGGACGTCGGCCGCGAGGGCGACCACCGACCATCCCGGCGACGCGGTCCACGCCGCTCCCGCCCCGGGCCGCTGCGAGCCCTGGCCGGGGAACACGAGGGCGACGGTCACGGGACACGATCATGCCAGTGCCTTGACTACAGTTCCCGCCGTGACGACGCCGGACGACCTGACGCAGCAGCTACTGGAGCTCAGCGTCGAGCAGCTGTCCGTGGGCCCGGCGCAGCTCGTGCGTGACGCGTCGCTCACCGACGACCTCGGCCTCGACAGCCTGGCCGCCATCGAGTGGGGGATGTCCATCGAGGACGCGTTCGGCATCTCGCTGCCCGAGGACGCGATGGAGCAGGTGTCGACGTACGGCGACGTCGTGGAGCTCGTCCGCCGGCTCGCTGCCAGTCCGGTCTGACGTGCGTCCCCCCGCCACCGGCCGCCGCGTCGTCGTGACCGGCCTCGGCGTCGTCTCCCCCGCGGGGGTGGGTCTGGACGCCTTCTGGAAGGGCCTGCAGGCGACGCCCGAGGACGCCCGTGAGCGGCGGGTCGTCGACTTCGACCCGTCACCCTGGCTGTCCGGCAAGTCGGCCCGCCACCTCGACCGGTTCACCCACTTCGCCGTCGCCGCGGCGCAGATGGCCCTCGACGACTGCGGCGACGTGCCGGACGTGGCGCCACAGCGGGCGGGCGTCCACCTCGGCACCGGCATCGGCGGAGTCGGCACGCTCGAGACGCAGGTGGGGGTGCTCGCCGCCCGCGGCCCCGGGCGCGTCTCGCCGTTCACGATCCCGATGGTCATGCCCAACGCCGGCGCGGCGGCGGTCTCGCTGCGCTACGGGTTCCAGGGGCCGTGCGAGACGGTGACCACCGCGTGCGCGGCGGGCACCCACTCGGTGGCGTCGGGGGCGCGGCTGATCGCCGACGGCCGCTGCGACCTGGTGCTCGCGGGCGGCGCCGAGTCGTCGATGACGCCGACCACCGTCGCCGCCTTCACGGTCATGACGGCGCTGTCGAAGTCCGGGCGGTCGCGGCCGTTCGACGTGGCACGGGACGGCTTCTGCATCTCCGAGGGAGCCGCGGTGCTGGTCCTCGAGGAGCGCGAGATGGCGCTGGCACGCGGCGCGCGCATCTACGGCGAGGTCCTCGGTGCCGCCTCCACCTGCGACGCCCACCACATCACCGCACCCTCGCCCGGTGGCGTCGGTGCGGCCGGCTGCATGCGGCTGGCGCTGGAGGACGCCGAGCTGTCCCCCGCCGACATCCGCGCGGTGAACGCCCACGGCACCTCCACCCCCCTGAACGACGCCGCCGAGGCCGCCGCCGTCGCGACGGTCTTCGGCCCGCGGGCGGTGCCGGTGTCGAGCATCAAGGGCGTGACCGGCCACGGGCTCGGCGCTGCCGGCGCGCTGGAGGCCGCGAGCGTCCTGCTGTCGTTCGTGCACCGCGAGCTGCCGCCGACGATGGGGACGGTCGACGTGGACCCTGCGCTGGACATCGACGTCGTGCTGGAGCCGCGCGCGTGGGAGCCCGGCCCGACGATCAGCAACAGCTTCGGCTTCGGCGGGCACAACGGGTCCTTGGTGCTCGGCCCCGCGTGACGCTGTCCGACGACCTCGCCCTGGCGCACGAGCTGGCCGACGCGGCCGATGCCATCACGCTCGACCGGTTCGGCGCGGTCGACCTGGTCGTCGAGTCCAAGCCTGACCTCACCCCCGTCAGCGACGCGGATCTGGCTGTGGAGCAGGCGATCCGGGGCCTGCTGTCCTCGCGGCGACCGGCTGATGCGGTCCTCGGCGAGGAGGACGGCGAGACCGGCACCGGTCCCCGCCGGTGGGTCATCGACCCGGTCGACGGCACCAAGAACTTCGTACGCGGTGTGCCGGTTTGGGCCACCCTCGTCGCCCTGCAGGACGAGGGCCGCGTCACCGTCGGCGTCGTCAGCGCCCCCGCGCTCGGGCGGCGGTGGTGGGCGGCGCGAGGGCTCGGCGCGCACACCGGCGGCTCGCTGTCCGCGGCGCGACAGCTCAAGGTCAGCGCCGTCTCCTCTGTGGCGGACGCGTCGGTGGCGTACTCCTCGCTCGCCGGGTGGGAGGCGGCCGGCCGACTGCCGGGCCTGCTGCAGCTGTCGCGCGACGTGTGGCGGACCCGCGCGTACGGCGACTTCTGGTCGCACGTGCTGGTGGCCGAGGGTGCGGTCGATGCGTCCTTCGAGCCGGAGGTCTCGCTGTGGGACCTCGCCCCGCTGCAGGTCGTGGTCGAGGAGGCCGGCGGCCGGTTCACCGATCTGTCCGGCGCTGCCCGTCCG
>JBKJQM010000147.1:0-5065 GCA_046594005.1 Mycobacteriales bacterium | reverse complement strand
TGCTGGACGACCACGAGATCGTGCGCCGCGGTGTCCGGGAGCTGCTGGAGGCGCAGGCGGACCTGGTCGTCGTCGGCGAGGCCTCGTCCGCCGCGGAGGCGCTGGCCCGCGTGCCGGCGCTGCGGCCCGACGTGGCCGTCCTCGACGTCCGGCTACCCGACGGCAACGGCGTGGAGGTCTGCCGCGAACTCCGCTCCGGGCAGCCGGACCTGCGCTGCCTGATGCTGACGTCCTTCTCGGACGACGAGGCGCTCTTCGACGCCATCATGGCGGGGGCGGCCGGGTACGTCCTCAAGCGGATCCGCGGGCTGGACCTCGTCGAGGCCGTGCGCACGGTGGCAGGGGGCGGATCGCTCCTCGATGCACGATCGACGGCGGCTGTGCTCGAGCGTCTGCGGACCGATGCGGATGCCGATCCGCTTGCAGTGCTGACCGTGCAGGAGCGCCGCGTCCTCGACCTCATCGGTGAAGGCCTGACCAACCGGCAGATCGGCGAGCGGCTGGACCTCGCCGAGAAGACCATCAAGAACTACGTCAGCCACCTGCTCGCGAAGCTCGGCCTCGAGCGCCGTACCCAGGTCGCCGTCCTCGCGGCCTCACAGCACTGAGCGGCACAGGTCATCGGTCTTCGAGCGTGCGCCGGTGGACACACCGTCAGACCCGGCGCGGTACGGCCGAGGTGGGCGTGAGCATCGCCCGCAGCACCCGGTGCCCGCGGTCTGCCGTCGGCCCGAACATGCACGGGCACCCGCCGTCGATGACCGTCATCCCGTGTACGCGGCCGAACTGCGTCGCTGCGTCGGACACGCCGCCCTGACCGATCCCGCGGTGCATCCACACCGACCGGACGCCGAGGTCGGCACACTCGCGCATGGTCGCCTCTGCACGCTCCGGACGCGTGGCGATGACGACGCCGTCGAGGTGACCGGGCACGGACGCCAGGTCCGGGTAGCAGGGGTCGCCCTCCACCACCTCCGCGCACGGGTTGACCGCGACCACGTCGTAACCGCGTTCACGCAGGCGCCGGTAGACCACGTTGCCGCCGTGGTCCTTCGGGCTGCGGGACACGCCCGTGACGGCGATCCGGTGCCCCGTGAGGAACTGCTCGGCTGCCAGTTTCATCTTCATGGGAAACGCCTCCGTCCTCCTCCGCCGACCGGCGGTACGACCCGACGCTGGACGGACGGCGTGTGCCGACCTAGAGGCGAACGACCCTTCTCGTCGGGGATGCCCGACGCCCCCGTCCACCTGCGTGCAGCGCTCCGGCTGCGAGAGCGGGAGCTCCCGTACGGCGAAGAACCACCGGGGACGCGGACCGAGGCGCCCGTCCAGCAGGACGGACCCGAGCTCGCTCAGGACAGCACCGCTGCCGCGAGCCGCCGGCCGTGAACGATCTCCAGTGGGATCCGGATCACGTGGTCGCGCAGTCCCTCGGCCCATGGGCGCAGCGGCAGACCCCGCAGTCGCGCCAGCTCCGCGTCGTCGCGCTCCTCGCGCGCAGGGCCCGTGACGGTCACGCTCCAGCCGGTGCGGAGGTCGAGGTCGAACTCGTCCACCTCGAAGGCGACGATGCTCCCGCGTATCGCGGCCGCCAGGCTGCTGCCGTACCCGACACGGATGACGATGTCGTGGCCGTCGACGACGAAGTTGACGGGAGCCACCGCCGGCAGAGCGCGCGCGGTGTACACCAGCCGCCCGATCGGGACCGTCGTGAGCAGCTCGATGCACTGCTCCCGAGTGAGGACCGTCAGCGGGGACGTCATGCCGGCGACTGTCGCGGCGATCGTCGTCGTTGCACAGAGTCCAAAGTCCCCTCACCGACAGCATCTCCACCCCTGTCCGGGACGGTGGGCAGCTGTCCGGCTGCTCCCCGCAGGCCCGCTTTTGCTACCGCCGAGCGGCTGCCGACGCGTGCCCCGACGGGACCTTCGCCTCTGCAGATTCGGGATGTCGTGCTCTGTCGCACGTCGGGGCCGACTCCTAGCGTCGGAGGTCCAAGACGACGACGCACCACAGGAGGACAGCCATGAAGGCACTCGTGTACCACGGTCCCAACACCAAGGCGTGGGAAGACGTACCGGACCCGGTGATCCAGGCTGACACCGATGCCATCGTGCGCGTGGACGCCGTGACGATCTGCGGCACCGACCTGCACATCCTCAAGGGCGACGTGCCCGCAGTCACCGATGGCCGGATCCTCGGTCACGAGGCCGTCGGCACTGTCGAGACCATCGGTTCGGCCGTCAAGAGCATCAAGGTCGGGGACAAGGTCCTCGTGTCGTGCATCACCGCCTGCGGTGCCTGCCGCTACTGCCGCGACGGGAGCTACGGCCAGTGCCTGGGCGGCGGCGGCTGGATCCTGGGCCACAAGGTGGACGGCACGCAGGCCGAGCTCGTGCGTGTCCCGTTCGCCGACACGTCCACCTACCTCGCGCCGGCAGGTGTGTCGGACGAGAACCTGCTGATGCTCGCCGACATCCTGCCCACGGGCTACGAGGTGGGTGTCCTCAACGGGACCGTCCGTCCGGGCGACGTCGTCGCCGTCGTCGGAGCCGGCCCGATCGGGCTGTCCGCCATCATGGGCTCACGGCTGTTCTCCCCGAGCCACGTCGTCGCCATCGACAAGGCCGACGCGAGGCTCGAGGCAGCGAAGCAGTTCGGTGCCGACGTCGTCATCAACAACGACCGTGAGGACCCGCTCGAGGTGATCCGCCAGCTGACCGGTGGTCTCGGCGCAGACGTCGCGATCGAGGCGGTGGGCGTTCCCGCGACCTTCGAGCTGGCGGCAACACTGATCCGGCCCGGCGGGCACGTCGCGAACATCGGTGTGCACGGCGAGGCGGCGACGCTCCACCTCGAGGAGCTGTGGATCAAGAACGTCACGATCACGACCGGTCTGGTGGACACCTACTCCACGCCCACCCTGATGTCCCTGTTGCAGGGCGCATCCATCGACGCCGGCCGCTTCATCACGCACCACTTCGCGATGGAGCAGATGGTCGAGGCGTATGACGTCTTCTCACGCGCCGCTGAGACCGGGGCCCTGAAGGTCGTCCTGACCCGTACGTAGTCGTTCGTGCCGCTGCTGCCCGCTCTCGTCGAGCGCGGGCAGCAGCGTGCTGCGCACGCCGTTCCTGCAGGGTCCGCGCAGGCGCCCACCACGAGCAGCACGCACCCCGTTGCCGTCGCCGAGCCGGCCGACTGCCTGCGCCGTTGACGATCCAGGACCTTCGCCTCTGGCCGCGTTGGCAGCGGCGCGGCACGGTGGCCGTACATCGACGAGGAGGCTGACATGAAGGCCAAGCAAGGTGACCGGATCGTGGTGCGTGCGCAGCACCAGGGCGAGCACGACCGCGACGGCGAGGTGCTCGAGGTCAAGGGCGCCGACGGGGCGCCCCCGTACTGGATCCGCTGGTCGGACACCGGGCACAAGGGGCTCTACTACCCCGCGGCGGACGCCTACATCGCGGCCCCGGCCTGAGCGCACACGCCGGCGGCCCCTGATGGTGCCGCAGCTCCGGTGGCCGCGTGTGCCGAGGCGGGCGCGCAGATCCTCGATGATGACCAGGTCCGCGGCGACGTGGTCGCCGTTCAACACGGTCGTCCGGAGCGACCCGTTCGGACACGGCGTCGCGGCCTCGATGGCGCTCTCTGCTGCTGCTGCCCCGCAGTCGTCCTCGTGCCGGCCGGGCTCACGGCCTTCCGCAGCCGAGACCTGCGCCTGCCCTGACTGGGCACGAGGTCGGGACCTTTGCACCTGGTGGGCGGGCGCACGGGCCGCGACGCTGTGTGGTGCCCGCCCGCGCCAGGAGGAACCATGACTGCTGACCTCGCCCCCCGACCTCCCTGGAGCGCTGCACCCGCCGACGCCGAGGACCCGCTGTCGCGCCTGGCGTGGTACGCGGATGTCGCACGCTGGGCTCCGTCCAAGCACAACTCCCAGCCCTGGCGCTTCGTGCTCAGCGACGGCGCCCTGCAGGTGTGGAACGACCCGATGCGGACGCTGACCCGGAGCGACCCGCACCGACGGGAGATGGTGCTCGCATGCGGCGCGGCGCTGCAGCTGGCGACGACGGCGGCCCGCAGTCTGGGTGTGGAGGCGCAGGTGACGGTCCTGCCCGGCCGTGACGGCGGCCTGCTGGCCGAGCTGCGCGAAGCAGGCCCTGTCCCCAGCACGGCGCACGACCAGGCGCTGCTGGCCGCCGCGGCGGCCCGGCGCACGGACCGCGGGCCGCTCGACGCACGAGCGCTGCCACCGGCGCTGCCCTTCGAGCTCCAGTCGCTCGCGGACGAGCACGCAGCGGTGCTCAGGCTCGTCACCCGTCCCGGCGACCGAGCGACGCTCGCCCGGCTCGTCGAGCATGCCGACCGGCTGCTGGCCACCTCGGGCGGCGTGGACGAGGAGCTCGCGGACTGGGTCCGCGAGCCCGACGACCGGCGAGAGGACGGCGTCAACGCCTCGCACTCCCGGGGCGCGGCGGCGTCGCGGAGTGCGGAGTTCGTCCAGCGCGACTTCGCCCGTGACGGCTCGATGCCGGCGCACGCCCGCAGCGGGCCGGACCACCCGCTGGTCGGCGTCCTGTGCACGTCCGCCGACTCCGTACCGCACTGGCTGGCTGCCGGTCGTGCCCTCGCAGCGGTCCTGTTGCACGCAGGCGTGCACGGGGCCAGTGCGTCGTACCTGAACCAGCCGGTGGAGGAGCCGCGCATCCGGGCCGAGCTGCGCGACCAGCTCGAGCTGCCCGGCCCTCCGCAGCTCGTGCTGCGCATCGGGATCGGCGGAGCCGTGCCGGCCACTCGGCGCCGTGCGCTGCACGACGTGTTCTTCGACGCCGATGCCTCCCTCCGGGACTGACTCCTGCGCCAGGACGTCGCGCCACCGCGTGCTCGGTGGGCTACGGTCGCCTCGATCTCCTGAGTCGGGCCGTGTGCCCGGTCAGCAGCTCGAGGAGGCGTACGCGTTCCTGGTGGGCGCCCCGGTCTTCAACACCGGTGAGGGCGAGCATCTCGTCCTGGCGGGTTCGATTCCCGTCCGCCTCCGCTGACAGTGCCAGGCCTCGAGGGG
>JBKJQM010000101.1:0-10591 GCA_046594005.1 Mycobacteriales bacterium | reverse complement strand
CCTCCGCCGCCCCGGACGACGCCGAGCCGAAGTTCGACGCCAGCAAGGAGCAGACCGTCGTCGACGACAGCGGTCAGCCGATCCTGCTCGGCCCGGCCGCCCTCACCGGTGAGGGCGTCGGCGACGCAAACGCCGGCGTCGACAGCCAGACCGGCACCTCGCGCTTCGTCTCCGTCGACTTCAAGGGCAACGGCGGCCGCAAGTGGGAGACGCTGGCCGGCGCCGCGGCCTGCAACCCGGCCGGCGACCCCAAGCGGCGCGTGGCCATCGTGCTCGACGGCCAGGTCATCAGCTCGCCCCAGGTCGACCCGTCCGTGCAGTGCAACGTCGGCATCCAGGGCGGCTCGACCCAGATCACCGGGTCGTTCAGCCAGGCGGAGGCCGACCAGCTCGCGGTGCTCATCAAGGGCGGTGCGCTGCCCGTGCCCGTCAAGGTCATCAGCCGCAGCCAGGTCGGCCCGACCCTGGGCAAGGAGGCCATCCGCTCCTCCCTGGAGGCCGGCGTCATCGGCCTGACCCTCACGGCGCTGTTCCTCGTGATCGTCTACCGCTTCGTGGGCTTCCTGGCCGCCGTTGCGCTCGCGTCGTACGGCCTCATCTCCTACGGCGCCCTGATCGCGCTCGGCGCGACGCTGACGCTGCCCGGCCTCGGTGGCCTGCTGCTGTCGGCAGGTCTGGCCATCGACGCCAACGTGCTCGTCTTCGAACGCGCCCGTGAGGAGTACGCCGCCTCGCGCAGCAAGCGGCTGCTGCCGGCGCTCGACAACGGCTTCGCCAAGGCGTTCAGCGCCATCGCCGACTCCAACGTCACCACGCTGCTGGCGGCCGGCCTGCTGTTCGTGCTGGCCTCAGGACCCGTGCGCGGCTTCGGTGTGACGCTCGTCATCGGAGTGCTCGCCTCGATCGTGTCGGCCCTGCTGGTGACCCGCGTGTTCACCGAGTTCGGCCTCAAGCGCGGCTTCATCAACTCGCGTCCCGGGTTCACCGGGCTGTCGACGCTGGGCCGGTTCCGCACCTGGCTCGAGACGCGCAAGCCCGACCTCATGCAGTACAGCAAGAAGTACCTGATCGCCACGTCGATCGTGCTCCTGCTCGCGGTGTCCGGCATGTTCGTGCGCGGCTTCAACTTCGGTGTCGAGTTCACCGGCGGCCGGGTCGTGGAGTTCACCCACAGCACGCCGATCTCGGTCACCGCGGCGCGCGGTGTGGTCGAGGACGCGGGCTTCCCGACGGCCGTCGTCCAGGAGACCAACGGTGCGAACATCACCGTCCGCACCTCCAACATCAACGACAAGGAGGTCGAGAAGATCCGCGCCGGCCTGGCCGCCAAGGCCGGCGAGGTGACCGTCGAGAGCGACGACATCATCGGCCCGACGCTCGGCAGCGAGCTGCGCAAGAAGGCGATCCTGGCCTTGGCGATCGCCCTTCTCGCTCAGCTGGCCTACCTCGCGGTGCGGTTCCGCTGGACGTTCGCGGCCGGCACCGTGCTCGCGATGTTCCACGACGTGCTCATCGTCATCGGCCTGTTCGCCTGGCTCGGCAAGCCCATCGACGGTGTCTTCCTCGCCGCCGCGCTGACGATCATCGGTGTGTCGGTCAACGACTCGGTCGTGACGATGGACCGCATCCGTGAGACGTGGGCCGCGAACCGGACGCGTCCGCTGCGCTCGGTGGTCAACGAGGCGATCATCTCGACCGCCCCGCGCACCATCAACACCGGGCTCGGCGCGTTCTTCATCCTCGGGGCGCTGACGTTCCTGGGCGGCCGGTCGCTGACCGACTTCGCCCTCGCGCTGCTCATCGGCCTGTTCGTCGGCACCTACTCCTCGGCGTTCGTCGCCTCGCCGCTGATGATGCTGTTCGAGGAGAAGAACGGTGCCCCGCCGCCCATGCCCAAGCGCAAGGCCAGCGCCTCCTCGGCGCGACGCCCGGCGCAGAAGAAGCGGCCCGCGCCCCGCCCCGTGCGGACCACCGCGCGAGAGGGTGGCAAGCCGGCGTAACCGGATCGAGCAGGAGGGCGGCAGCGGATGGGGGACTTCAACACCGTCCTGCTGGCCTCCTCCGCCCTCCTGCTCGTGGCCGTGGTGTCGGTCCGCCTCGCGGACCGCACCGGTCTGCCGTCGCTGCTCATCTACCTCGCGGTCGGCCTCGCCGTCGGCGAGGCCGGCCTCGGCGTGCAGTTCTCGGACTACGAGGTCACCTCGGAGCTGGGGCTGCTCGCCCTCGCCCTGATCCTGGCCGAGGGCGGGCTGACCACCCGGTGGTCGGTCGTCCGGCCCGCGCTGCCGTTCGCCGTGGTGCTGGCGACCGTGGGCGTGGCGGTCAGCGTCACTGTGGTCGCGGGGCTCGCCCACCTCGTGCTCGGGGCGGACGTCCGCACCGCCGTCATCCTCGGCAGCGTCGTGGCCTCCACGGACGCCGCGGCGGTCTTCTCGGTGCTGCGCAAGCTGCCGTTGCGGGCCCGGGTTCGAGCGGCGCTCGAGGCGGAGTCCGGCATCAACGACGCCCCGGTCGTCGTCCTGGTGGTGCTGGCGTCGTCGGACGCCTGGGCCGACACCACCGTCCTGCACGGCTTCGGCGTGGTGGTGTTCGAGCTGCTCGGCGGTCTGCTGCTGGGGCTGGTCCTCGGCCGGCTCGGCCGCGAGCTGCTCGCCCGGGTCGCCCTCCCGGCGGCCGGCCTGTACCCGCTCGCGACGGTGGCGCTGTGCCTGCTGACCTTCGCCTCCGGGCAGGCGCTGCACGTCAGCGGCTTCCTCGGCGTCTACCTCGCGGCGCTCGTGCTCGGCAACTCGACGCTGCCGCACCGGCGCGCGGTCCTCGGCTTCGCGAGCTCCACGGCGCTGCTCGCCGAGGCAGGGCTGTTCGTCCTGCTCGGGCTGCTGGCCTCGCCCGACCGCTTCGTGGCGGCGGTCCCGGACGCGCTGCTCATCGGCGCGGCCGCGACCTTCCTGGCCCGGCCGCTGGCCGTGGCGCTGTGCGCGCTGCCGTTCCGGATGCCGTGGCGCGAGCAGGCCTTCCTGTCCTGGGCGGGGCTGCGGGGCGCGGTGCCCATCGTCATCGCGACGATCCCGGTCACCGAGGGGCTGGTCGGCGCGGAGCGGGTCGTGGACGTGGTCTTCGTGCTGGTGGTCGTCTACACGCTGGTGCAGGCCCCGACGCTGCCGTGGGTGGGCCGGCGCCTCGGCGTCGTCGAGAGCGGCCAGGCGATCGACGTCGAGGTCGAGATCGCGCCGCTCGAGCAGCTGCGGGCCGACCTCCTCCAGGTCCGGGTCGGGCCGGGGTCGCGCCTGCACGGCGTGTACGTCGAGGAGCTGCGCCTGCCGCCCGGAGCGCACGTGACGCTCATCGTCCGGGACGGGCGCAGCCTCGTGCCCGGCCAGCACACCCACTTCGTGCGCGGTGACCAGGTGCTCGTGGTGGCGGCCAGCGCGGTCCGCGACCAGGCCGAGGCGCGGCTGCGCGCGGTGGCCCGCAGCGGCAAGCTCGCCCGCTGGAACGGCGAGAGCGGGAACGACTAGCGCTGGTCATCTGTTGAGCGAGGCATGTGGTTGCGCAGCAAGCCCGAGATGGTCACCCCCGAGCAGGCCCTCCCCGGCCGCTCCACCCCGCTGGCGGTCCCCGCCGCGCACGAGGTCCTCGGCACGCCGTTGACCGGCCCGTTCCCCGAGGGCACCGAGGTGCTCTACGTCGGGATGGGCTGCTTCTGGGGCGCGGAGCGCATCTTCTGGCAGATCCCGGGCGTGTGGACGACCGCTGCGGGCTACGCCGGCGGGTTCACGCCGAACCCGACGTACGAGGAGACCTGCACCAGCCGCACCGGGCACACCGAGGCGGTCCTGGTCGCGTACGACCCCGCGAAGGTGGACGTCGACGTGCTGCTCAAGGCGTTCTGGGAGAACCACGACCCGACGCAGCGCAACGGGCAGGGCAACGACCACGGGACGCAGTACCGCACCGCCATCTACACGACCACGGACGCGCAGCTCGCTGCCGCCACAGCGTCTGCCGAGCGCTACCAGGCCGCGCTGACGGCCGCGGGCTACGGCGAGATCACGACCGAGATCCGGCCGTTCGACGACGCCGGCCCCTGGTACTACGCCGAGGCCTACCACCAGCAGTACCTGCACAAGAACCCCCGTGGCTACTGCAACCACGGGTTCTGCCAGGTCGCCTACGACCGCCAGGACCTGACGCGGGTCGAGCTCCCGAGCGCCTAGTCCCCGCCGGTGCGCTGCTCGCCGACCAGCACGGCCGGCGGCCCCGACCACTCGAGCAGCAGCAGGGTCGCGTCGTCACGCAGCCGCCCGCCCTGGAAGTCCAGGCAGGCGTGCACCAGGCGGCGCAGGACCTCGCTGGGCAGCAGGCCCGAGGCGCCCTCGCGGACGAACAGGTCCATGAGCCGCACGACCCCAAACTCGTCGCCCTCCGGCGAGCGCGCCTCGACGACGCCGTCGGTGTAGAGCAGCACCCGGTCGCCGGGCTGCAGGTGCATCTCGGCCGGAGCGGTGCGCTCGGAGTGGGCCACCAGGCCCAGTCCCAGCGGCAGGCTCGACACCTGCTCGGGCTCGGGGAGCACCGTGCCGTCCCGCACCACGACCGGGCTCGGGTGCCCGGCCGAGGTCCAGCGCAGGGTGCCGATGCGGATGTCGAGCTCCGCGGCCAGCGCAGTCACGAAGGTGTCGCCCATCAGGCCGGCGACGCCCTCGTCCATGCTGCTGAACAGGTCCTCGAGCGTCACGCCGGTGCGGCGCGAGTGACGGTAGGCGCCGACGGCCAGGCTGCTGATGACGCTGGAGGGCAGGCCGTGGCCCATCGCGTCGAAGACGGCGAGCGACAGGCGGTCGCCGTTGAGGGCGTAGTCGAAGCAGTCGCCGCCGACCTCGTACGCCGGCTCCAGCAAGCCCGCGACGGTGGTCCCGCCGCAGGCGAAGGCGAGCGGAGGGAGCAGCGACCACTGCATCTCGGCGGCCAGGTTGAGGTCGGTCCGCCGGCGCTGCAGGTGGTAGCGGTCGGTGTAGGGCGACGCCGCCATCACGAGCAGCGCCGCCAGCAGCCCGAGCTCCTCGGCGAACTCGCGGCCCTCGTCATCCAGGCTGTCAGCGGACAGGGCCAGGACGCCCAGCCGCTCGGCGCGCTCGGTCACGGGGACCCAGACCTGCACGCCGGTCTCGCCGGGGGCCTCGAGCAGCGACTGCGTGGAGAAGCAGCGGCCGGCCATGGTCCCGGCGACCGACGCCGGCTGGACGGGGCCGCCGTGCGTCAGCCGGTCGGGGGTGGGCTGGAGCACCTGCTGCTCGTAGTCGATGAGGTAGAGGACCAGGTCGCGCCCGCCGATCGTGTGCGCGCCAGCCACGAGGTTCTCGACGACCTCCTCCGGCGAGTTGGTCTGCGCGTTCCGGAGCAGGCGCGCGAGTGCGCGCACGGTGGTCATGGGTCCCCCTGGTCGTCGGGCCATCAGTGTGCGGCACGTGCGGTCGCGCGTCTGTCGATCTGCGTGACAACCTGGTGATGTGCGACTTCCCCGCGACTCCGCGATCGCCGCGGGGGTGGCCCTGTGGGTGGTGGTCGTCCTCGGCCTCGACACCGGCGCCTCCCTGACCCAGCAGCGGCTGCTCGGCGTCGGCACCTGGCTCATGCTGCTCGCGCTGCTGCACGGCGAGGACCGCGCGACGCGCGTGCAGGTGGGCGTCGTCGTCGCCTACGCCACGGCGGTGGAGTACGTGTTCGCCGGGTGGCTCGGCGTCTACGTCTACCGGCTGGAGAACGTCCCTGCCTTCGTGCCACCCGGCCACGGGCTGGTCTACCTGGCAGCGTTCGCGGTCGGCCGCAGCGCCTGGGCGCACGCGCACTCGCGGGCGCTGCTCGCGACGACGCTCACCGCCTGCGGCGCGTGGGCGCTCTGGGGCATCACCCTGGCCGACCGGCCGGATGCGCTGGGCGCGTTCTGGTTCGGGTGCTTGCTGCTGTTCGTGTGGAAGGGCCGCAGCCCCCTGCTGTACGCCGGGGCGTTCCTCGTCGTCAGCTACCTGGAGATCATCGGGACCTCACTGGGCACGTGGGCCTGGCAGCCGTACGACCTCACGGGCTACATCCCGATCGGCAACCCGCCGAGCGGGATCGCCGGGGGCTACGCCTTCTTCGACGCCGCGGCGCTGTTCCTCACGCCGCGGGTGCTGCGGTGGTGGGACAGCCGTCAGAACCAGGCGGGGTCGGTCTCCAGGGTGGTCGTGTCGAGCGACTCCAGCAGCGCGAGCTGAGGGCCGGTCCTCGGCAGCTCCCAGCGGAAGAAGTACCTCCCGGCCTGGCGCTTGCCGTCGTAGAAGTCGCCGGTGCGCCCGTCGGCGGCGAGCAGCTGCTCCAGCCAGATCCAGGCGAGAACCACGTGGCCGACTGCCTCGAGGTAGACCGACGCGTTCGCCAGCGCCACCTCGACGTCGCCCTGCGCGAACAGCGCCGCCGTCGTCTGCGGCAGCCGGTCGGCGACGGCGCGCAGCTGGGCCGCGAGCTCCGCCAGCTCGCCACCGGCTGCGGTGGCCCGGGCCGTCGTCGCCGTGATGGTCTCGACCAGCAGGGCCAGCCCGGCGCCGCCCTGCATGACGACCTTGCGGCCCAGCAGGTCCAGCCCCTGGATGCCGTGGGTGCCCTCGTGGATGGGGTTCAGGCGGTTGTCCCGGTAGAACTGCTCGACCGGGTACTCCCGGGTGTAGCCGTAGCCGCCGAGCACCTGGATCGCGAGGCTGTTCGCCTCCAGGCACCACTGCGACGGCCAGCTCTTGGCGATGGGCGTCAGCACGTCGAGCAGCAGCGTGGACCGCGTCCGCACGTCCTCGCTGTCGCCGGTGGCCTCCTCGTCGAGCAGCCGCCCGCAGTAGAGGTTCAGGGCCAGAGCGCCCTCCACGTAGGACTTCTGGGCTAGCAGCATCCGCTTGACGTCGGCGTGCGCGATGATCGGGACCTGCGGGCTGGAGGGGTCCTTCGCCGACACGGGACGGCCCTGGGGGCGGCCCTTCGCGTACTCCAGCGCGTGCAGGTAGCCGGTGTAGCCGAGGCAGGTGGCGCCGAGCCCGACGCCGACGCGCGCCTCGTTCATCATGTGGAACATGTACTTCAGGCCCTGGTGCGGCTCGCCGACGAGGAAGCCGACGGCACCCGGCTGACCGCCCGGGGTGTGCACTCCCTCGCCGAAGTTGAGCAGCGTGTTGACCGTGCCGCGGAAGCCCATCTTGTGGTTGAGCCCGGCGAGGACGACGTCGTTGCGCTCACCCGTCTCGACGACCACCTTGGGCACGATGAACAGCGAGATCCCCTTCACGCCAGGCGGTCCGCCCGGGATCTTCGCGAGGACCAGGTGGACGATGTTCTCGGTGAGGTCGTGCTCGCCCGCCGAGATCCACATCTTGTTGCCGAACACCCGGTAGGTGCCGTCGTCCTGCGGGACGGCCCGGGTCGTGACGTCGGACAGGCTCGAGCCGGCCTGCGGCTCGGACAGGCACATCGTGCCGAAGAAGCGGCCGTCGAGCATCGGCCGCACGTAGGTGTCGACCTGCTCCGTCGAGCCGTGCGCCATGAGCAGGTTGGCGTTGGCGATGGTGAGGAACGGGTAGCTGCTCGTGCCGACGTTCGCGGCCTGGAACCAGCCGAAGACCGCGTTGCCCAGGACGACCGGGAGCTGCAGCCCGCCGAGGTCCTCGTCGAGCGTGCCGGCCAGCAGGCCCGCCTCGGCGAACACCTTCAGCGCCGCCCCGATCTCGGGGATCAGCGTCACCCGGCCGTCCTCGAAGACCGGCTCGTTCTGGTCGCTCGCGCGGTTGTGGCTGGCGAAGTGCTCGGTGGCGATCTGCTCGGCCAGGTCGAGCACGTCGTCGAACGTCGCCCGCGAGTGCTCCGCGAACCGCTCGCGCTTGGTGAGCGTCTCGACGTCGAGCCACTCGTACAGCAGGAAGTCGAGGTCACGGCGGTTGAGCAGCAGGCTCGGCATGCCGCTCAGACTAGGTCCGGCGCTCCAGCTCGGCCGTGACGCGGTCGAGGTCGTCACGCAGCGCCGCCGCCTGCTCGAAGCGGAGGTCCGCGGCCGCTGCGGCCATCTCCCGCTCGAGGCGTGCACGCTGCTCCTGCAGCTGCGCCGGGGTCCGGCTGGCCAGCTGCACGTCGGAGGTCCCGACGTAGGACGAGGTGCCGTCCTCACCCAGCAGCGGCTGCAGGTCGGGGGCCGCCCCGATGTGGTGGTGCCGGCCCGTCTCGGGCGCCGTGTAGGTGCGGCTGCGCCTGCGCACCAGGTCGCGAGCGCTCACCCGCTCCTCGCTCATGCCTGGCTGCCGTTCATGCCGGTAGGGCCTCCTCGTCGACTGTCGCAGGGCCTACCCGCGCGAGGGCCGCCACAGCCGTGACCACGACGACTCCTCCCAGGACCTGCAGCGCCGTGAGCCGCTCACCGAGCACGACGGCCGCCGTGGCGACGGAGACGACGGGCTCGAAGGTCGACACGACCGAGGTGTCGGCGGGCCCGAGCAGCGCGAGTGCCGCGAAGAACGCCGTCACCGCCACGACGGTCCCGAACAGCGCCACCCCGCCGAGCGCCAGCCACGCCTCGGCAGCCGACGGGTACTGCGGCCGGGTCAGCAGCGCCAGCAGGTCGAACGACACGGCCCCGGCGGCCAGCACCGTTGCCGACATGGCGAAGGACCCGACCCCGGTGACCCGGCTGCTGGCCAGGATGTAGACCGCGTAGACCAGCGCCGCCAGCAGCCCGAGTGCGACGCCCAGCCCTTGACCGCCCCGCACCGGGCCGATCGTGAGCGCCGTGCCCACCGTCGCGAGCGCGACGCAGAGCACCGCCAGCGGGCGCGGCCGGGCCCGCAGGACGACCGCGCCCAGGACGACGACGAGGGCCGGGTAGAAGTACAGGAGCAGGGTGGTCAGGCCCGCCGGGATCCGCTCCAGGGCGAAGAAGAAGCACAGCGCCTGGCTGACGTAGCCGACGCCGCCGAGCAGGGCGAGGGCGACCAGGTCGCGCCCGCGGGGGAGCCGCTCGCGCTTCGCGCGGGCGAGGACCAGGAGGACGGCGGCCGCCAGCGTGAAGCGCACGGACAGCACCGCGATCGGCTTCCCGCCGTCGTCGTAGACGACCTTGGTCAGCACCGGCATCAGGCCGAAGCTCGCGGCGCTGATCAGCGCGAGCGCGATGCCCAGCAGGCGCCGGCGGCGGAGGTCGTGCACGCGGGCGACGGTAGTGCGGCGTGGCGCGCGGTTCCGGTGCCCGCGTGTCCCTAGCCTGCGCCCATGGCACGAGGCCGGCACCGTCGACGCTCCTGGTTGCGTCGCCTGCGCCGCCGTCCTGTCCCGGTCGCCGTCGTCTCCGGTGTCGTCGTCGCGCTCACCCGGGACATCTCGGTGCTCGAGGACGAGGTCGCCCGCCTGCGCGGCGTCGAGGCCCAGAGCACGGCCGCCGCTGTCTCCGTCCAGCTGCGGCTCGAGCGCGTGGAGGCCGAGCTCGTCACGGCGCGCGTCGACGTGGCTGAGGCTCGCAGCGAGGTGGCCGGTCTGCGGGACGAGATCGCCGTCCTGCGCGCCCAGGTCGACGGGCTCCGCGAGGAGCTGGCCTGGTCGTTCGCTTCCGTCGAGATCCCGGTGGCGGCCCCCAAGGTCATCGACCTGACGACGCCGAGGGCCAGCACCGCCTAGATGTCGTTCCCCGTCGCCCTGGTCACCGGCTCCTCCTCCGGCATCGGCGCCGAGGTCGCGCGCCGCCTCGCGGCCGACGGCTTCCACGTGGTCGTCAACTCCCGCTCCTCGGTCGAGGCCGGGCAGGCGGTGGCCGACGAGGTCGGCGGCAGCTACCTCCAGGCAGACGTCGGCGACCCGGAGCAGGCCGGCGCGCTGGTGGAGAACGTGGTCGCGCAGCACGGCCGGCTCGACGTCCTCGTCAACAACGCCGGCACCACAGAGATGATCCCGCACGCCGACCTCAAGGCCGCTACGCCCGAGGTGTGGCGGCGGCTGTACGAGGTCAACGCCATCGCGCCGTTCGTGCTCGTCACCGCCGCGGAGGCAGCTCTGCGCGCAGCTGCCCCGGGCTGCGTCGTCAACGTCAGCAGCCTGGCGGGGGTGCGGCCCGTCGGCTCGTCGATCCCGTACTCCGCCAGCAAGGCGGCCCTGAACCACACGACCGTCCTGCTGGCCGCGGTCCTCGGCCCGGACGTACGGGTCAACGCCGTGGCCCCCGGGCTGGTGGACACCCCGTGGACGGCCGACTGGGACGACGTGCGCGAGCACGTCCGCGCGCAGGCGCCGATGCGCCGCTCGGCGACTCCCGCCGACGTGGCGGAGGTCGTGATGGGCCTGGTCCGGTCGTCGTACGTCACGGCCAGGTCGTCATCGTCGACGGCGGGCTGGGGCTCCGCTAGGAGGAAGGGGCGAGGGCGGCCAGCACCTGGTCGTGCAGCTGCCCGTTGCTGCACACCACGCTGCCGCCGTCCGGACGGGCAGCGCCGGACAGATCGGTGAACCGGCCGCCGGCCTCCTCGACCACGACCTGCAGCGGGGCGAGGTCCCACAGCGAGACCTCCGGCTCGAAGGACGCATCGACCGCACC
>JBKJQM010000223.1:0-8149 GCA_046594005.1 Mycobacteriales bacterium | reverse complement strand
CCCGGTGCGGGTCTCCGCGTCAGCGCTCGTGGGGCGTCCCGCGGCGGACGCCCGGAGCACGCTCGCCACGCGCGGGCTGCTGCCGAGGCTCGTCTACGACGGGAAGGGCACTGCCGTCGGTACGGTCAGTGCCGTGGAACCCGTCGGGGACGTCGCTGTGGGGACTGCCGTCGTCCTGCACGTCGTGCCTACCCCCGCACCGGCCAGTGTCGCGCCGGCCCCGGTGCAGGACGGCAAGGGCAAGGGCTCGAAGGGGAAGGGCAAGAGGTGACGGAGGTCGAGCAGCCACGGCTGCTCGGGGGTCGTTACGAGGTCGGTGAGCGCATCGGCACCGGCGGCATGGCCGACGTCCGCCGCGGCCTGGACGTCCGGCTCGGCCGCGAGGTCGCCGTCAAGGTCCTGCGCGCCGACCTCGCCCGCGACCCGTCCTTCCAGGCGCGCTTCCGCCGCGAGGCGCAGGCCGCCGCGTCGCTCAACGCCCCCACCATCGTGTCGGTCTACGACACCGGCGAGGACGCGACCGGCGTCCCGTACATCGTCATGGAGCACGTCTCGGGTCGGACGTTGCGCGAGGTCCTGCAGGCGGAGGGTCGGCTGCTGCCGCAGCGCGCCCTCGAGGTCACCGCCGACATCTGCGCGGCGCTGGACGTGGCGCACGCGGCCGGCATCGTCCACCGCGACATCAAGCCCGCGAACGTCATGCTGACGACCAGCGGCGACGTGAAGGTCATGGACTTCGGCATCGCCCGCGCGGCGTCGGACAGCTCGGCGATGACGCAGACCGCCGCGGTCATCGGCACGGCGGCGTACCTGTCGCCGGAGCAGGCCCGCGGCGAGCACGTCGACGGCCGCTCCGACCTCTACTCGACCGGCTGCCTGCTGTACGAGCTCGTCACCGGGGCGCCGCCGTTCGTCGGCGAGAGCCCGGTGGCGGTGGCCTACCAGCACGTGCGCGAGGACCCGCAGCCGCCGAGCGCGTACGACGAGACGCTCCCGTCGCAGGTTGACGCCGTGGTGCTCAAGGCGATGGCGAAGAACCCGGCCAACCGCTACCAGTCCGCCGCCGAGATGCGCGCCGACCTGCTGCGTGCCCGCGCCGGCGGCGAGGTCCTCGCGACCCCCGTGCTGGAGGCGCCGGTGATGCTGGCACCGGCTGCCATCACGACCGTGCGCGCGGTCGAGCCTCGCAACGGCAAGCGCATCGCGGCCTACAGCGTCTTCGGCCTGGTCCTGCTCGGCCTGGTCGTCGGCACGGCGCTGCTCGTCAAGGCACTGCTCGGCACGTCCTCCGGACTCATCCCCGCGCCCGCGCTCGTCGGGCTCGACCAGCGCGAGGCCGTCGTCCTGCTCGCCCAGCAGGGCCTGCAGGTGGGCAACGTCGAGGAGAAGTTCAACGACAAGCCCTTCGGCACCGTGCTGGCGCAGAGCCCCGACCAGGGGATCGTCGTGCCGCAGAACGGCTCGGTCGACCTCACCGTGTCCAAGGGCGTCGAGATGACGGTCGTGCCGCCGGAGGTCGTCGGGCTCTCGCAGGCCGAGGCCGAGGTGCTGCTGCGCGAGAGCAAGCTGCGCATCGGGCAGACGGTCACGCGCGACGGGCTGTACGTCCCGGGCACGGTGCTGGCCGTGACCCCCGAGCCCGGCAAGCAGGTACGCGCCGACACCGAGGTGACGCTCACCGTCGCCTCGGGCAACGTGCAGGTCCCGGACGTACGCGGCCGCTCGCGCGACGAGGCGACCGGACTGCTGCAGAAGGCCGGCTTCTCGGTCGGCATCCAGCCTCGCGACGACCCGGGTGCTCCGGACCGGGTGCTCGACCAGTCACCGGTCAACGCCCTGGCGCCGCGCGGCTCGGCGGTGACCATCGTGGTCTCCCAGGTGCCGGTCGTGCCCTCGCCCGAGCCGTCCCCGCAGCCGACGTTCGAGACCTCGCCGCAGCCGACCTTCGAGCCGCCCCCGCCACCTCCCGAACCAGGTCCGACGCCCAGCTGATCCCCCGCGATGATCTTCCGCATCTGGTCGGCGACACGCCGTACGGGAGCACCATCCGGTGACGCTCGACTGGGGGTGACGCTCGGCTGAGGGTGCAGGCAGACAGAGGCGCCTCAGCCGAAGGCGGCCAGGCGCTTCTGCTCGACCCGCTCGGACAGCTCCGGCGCCCGCGCCGCCGCCCCGGTGTCGCCGCACTGGCCGAGCCAGGACGCGAGCAGCAGGTGGCCGCCCTGCGTGAGGACCGACTCGGGGTGGAATTGCACGCCCTCGACCGGCCGGTCGCGGTGCCGCAGCGCCATCACGACGCCGCTGGCGGTACGGCCGGTCACCTTCAGCTCAGGCGGCAGCGTCGCCTCGTCGACCGCGAGAGAGTGGTAGCGGGTCGCGGTGAACGGCGACGGGAGGTCGTGCAGGACGCCGGCCCCGTCGTGCTCCACCTCTGAGGTCTTGCCGTGCAGCAGCTCGGGGGCGCGGCCCACGGTGGCGCCGTGCGCGACGGCGATGGCCTGGTGGCCGAGGCAGACGCCGAGCAGCGGTACGCCCCGGTCCTCGCAGGCGCCGACCATCTCGACGCTGACGCCGGCGTCCTCCGGGGTCCCCGGCCCGGGCGACAGCAGCACGCCGTCGTAGCCCTCGACGTCCGACACCGCGACCTCGTCGTTGCGGCGCACGACGGTCTCGGCCCCCAGCTGCCCGAGGTACTGCACCAGGTTGAAGACGAAGCTGTCGTAGTTGTCGACGACGAGGATGCGGGTCACGTCAGGACGAACGCCCGCCGGGCGGGGTGCTCTTCCGGGGGGCGGCCTTCTTGACCGCCGCGGGGGTGCGCGGGGTGGCCGGCGGAGCAGCCTTGCGGACCGGGGCCTTGGCCGGAGCCTTGGGCTCAGCCTTCTTCCCCGCGACCTTCTTCCCCGGAGCCTTCGCAGCCGGAGCCTTCGCCACCGGAGCCGCCGGAGCCACCTCGCGGCGGCGCGGGCGACCGCCGGGGGTCGACGCGGGTGTCGGCTCGGCCGCGGCCGCCGCCTTGACCCGCTCCTCCTCCACCAGCACCCGCCGCAGCACCTTCCCGACCGGCGTGCGCGGCAGCTCCTCGCGGAACTCGACGAGCTTGGGCACCTTGTACGGCGTGAGGTCGCGCCGGCAGGCGTCCACGACGTCGTCCTCGGTGAGGTCGCTGCCGGGCGCCCGCACCACGAACGCCTTCACCGTCTCGCCGCGGTACCTGTCCGGCACGCCCACGACCACCGCGTCCGCGACGCCGGGCAGCCCGAACAGCACCTCCTCGACCTCGGACGGGTAGATGTTGAACCCGCCCGCGATGATCAGCTCCTTCTTGCGGTCGACGATCTCGAACCAGCCGTCCTGGTCCATCACCGCGACGTCACCGGTCAGCACGTAGCCGTCCTCGGTGAACACGCCGGTCAGGTCGTCGCGCCCCCAGTAGCCGCGGAACACCTGCGGGCCCTTCACCGCCAGCTCGCCGGGCGCGCCGACCGGCACCTCGCGGCTCGGGTCGTCCTGGTCGACGACCTTGCACAGCGTGCCGGGCAGCGGCAGCCCGATCGAGCCGGAGCGACGAGGACCGGTCAGCGGGTTGCAGTGCGTCGACGGCGAGGTCTCGGTCAGGCCGTAGCCCTCGACGAGCCGGGACCCGGAGGCGCGCTCGAACTGCTCCTGGACGTCGGTCGGGAGCTTCATCGCCCCGGACACGCAGACGCGGATGGAGTGCAGGTCGTGCGCGCGCACCTTGGGGCTGTCGGTGAGCGCCTTGTAGATGGGGGGCACGCCGGGCAGCATCGTCGGCTTCCACTGGTCGATGGCCGCGAACACCTGGTCGACGTCGAAGCGCGGCAGCAGCACCAGGGTGCCGCCGAGCAGGATCGTGGCGTTCATGCAGACCGTCAGCCCGTACGCGTGGAACAGCGGGAGCACCCCGAGGGTGACCTCCTTGCCGGCGGTCGCGGCCGTGTCCCAGAGGCGGTTCATGTAGGCGTTGCTGACCAGGTTCGAGTGCGTGAGCATCGCGCCCTTCGACAGCCCGGTCGTCCCGCCGGTGTACTGCAGCAGCGCGAGGTCCACGTCGGGGTCGAGCGGCGCCTGGCGGGCCGGCGTCCCGGTGCGGACCAGTGACAGGAACGGGCGTACGGGCGCGTCCTTCGGCAGCCGGGCGGTGAGCTCCGCGCGCATCTTCTTGGCCTTGGCCAGCGGCAGCCGCAGCCCGAGTCGCGCCTTGGTCGGCAGGTAGTCGGCGATGGACGTGACGACGACGTGCTGCACCGCGGTCGAGCTGCGGACCTTCGCGACCGTGTCGTACACGCGGTCCAGGCAGACGACGACGGTCGCACCGCAGTCGGCCAGCTGGTGGCGCAGCTCGCTCTCGGTGTAGAGCGGGTTGTGCTGCACGACCACGGCGCCCAGGCGCAGCGCGGCGAAGAAGGCGATGACGTTCTGCGGGCAGTTCGGCAGCACGATCGCGACCCGGTCGCCCTTGCCGACGCCCAGGTCGGCCAGTCCGCCGGCGAACCGGTCGACGGCGTCCTTCAGCTCGCGGTAGGTCAGCGTCGTGCCGAGGAAGGCCAGCGCGATGCCGGTCGGGAACGACGAGGCCGCGTCGTCGAGCAGCCGGGTCAGCGGCTCGCGCGGGAAGTCGTAGTCCGCGGGCACGCCCTCCGGGTAGCTGCCGAGCCACGGGCGCGCGCCATACGGCGAGACGCGTGCCGGCGAGACGGGTGCGGCCGCGGGGGCCTTCTTGGCTGCGGTCCTGCGGGCGGTGCCGGGCACGGCGACAGGTACTCCATCGGGTCGGCCATCGTGGACGAGACGGGCCGCAGCATCGCACGCGGTGCCAACCCGAGGGCCCGGAGGTCAGGGTGTGGCGGACGCCGCCGGTACGGGGTTCGTGCCGCCGGTGTCGACGGTGACGTTGCCGAACGGCAGCAGCGGCTCGACGGCCGGGAAGACCACGAAGAACAGCAGCAGCACGGCGCCCGCGAGCAGGGCGAGCGAGCCGATCAGCTTGCCCGGCAGCCCGAAGGGCAGCGTGCGCCAGATCAAGCCGTACACCTCAGCCCCCGGCCGTCAGCGCGGCCGGCCGGCCGTCGGTCTTCTTCTTCGCCTCGTCCAGCTCGGCCGAGACGATGAGGCGCTGACGCGCGGAGTACTTCGGGTTGCAGGTGGTCAGGGTGAGCAGCCGCTGCGTCGGGACGGCCGTCGCGTTGCCCGGGACGGCGTACGTCACCTCGACGGCGGTCGGCGCGACGACCTTCGTGCCGGTGACGCGGTAGGTGAACCAGGAGTCGCGCGTCTCCACGACGACGGCGTCGCCGGGACGCAGCTCGTCCAGCCGGTTGAACGGGGCGCCGTAGGTCGTGCGGTGCCCGGAGAGCACGACGTTCCCGACGGTGCCGATGTCGGCGCTCTGCGGGATGTGCCCGGGGCCCCTCTTGAGGTCCTCGGTGCCGACGCCCTCGACGACCACCGGCGGGCGGTCGTTCCAGCGGCCGAGCCGGGGGATGCGCAGGACGGCGATGCCGCTGCCGATCTCGACCTCGGCAGCGACCGGCCGTGGCTGCCCGGGCTTCGGCGTCGGCGGGGCCGTCGGCGCCGGTCCGGCCCACACGCGCCGGAGCTCGTCGTTGAGCTGCTCCTGCTCGTGTGCCGTGACGAGACCGGTGATCTTCAGCTCGTAGACGCAGAACAGCAGCACCACGACGCCGAGGGTGATGAGGGTCTGCCCGACGCCGCGCAGCACGGTACGGACGGCGTCACCGGTGCGGCTCACGTGCCCGCTCCGGCCCGGACGTTCGGCAGCTCGAGCGGTCCGTCGTACGGCGGCAGCTCGACGCTGCGGTCCGTGCCGACGGTGTAGCCGAGGCCGAAGCGGTCGACGAAGCTGCGGAAGTACAAGACGCCGGGGTCCGAGGACAGCGCGTCGCGCAGCGCCGCCGGCTCGCCCACGGCGGTGATCACGAACGGCGGGCTGTAGACCCGGCCGTGCAGGACCACGGTGTTGCCGACGCAGCGCACGGCGCTGGTCGACACGATCCGCTGACCCATTAGCGTCATCGCCTCGGCGCCTGCGGACCACAGCGCGTTGACCACGGCCTGCACGTCCTGCTGGTGCACGACCAGGTCGTCGGGGTCGTCGGACAGCGCCGGTCGCCCAGGCCGGCGCGGTGCGTCGTCGAGCGACACCGTGACGCCGGGCCCGCGCACGGCGACCAGTCCGGCCGCCACCTCGAGCGGCTGAGGCGCGGTGGCCGCGGCGACCCGGGTGTCCTGCTCGGCGACGCGGGCGGCCTCGGCGGCGACGGTCGCCCGCAGCACGCCGGCGGAGCGCTCCTGCTGCGTGACGGCGGTGCGCTCGCGGGAGATGAGCTCGGTGAGCTGCAGACGCCGGTCGGCCCGCAGGTCGGTGCCCTGCGCGGTGGCGGCGCTGGTGGCGAACAGCAGCCCGGCCCCGAGCGCCGTCAACGGCACCAGGACCGGCCCCCAGAGGGAGCGCAGTCGGCGGCGCGCCACGTCCACCTCCGTCTCGGTCCCCGTCCGGGTCTTCGCGACTACGCTAACCGTCGCGCCGGTCCTCCGGCGGAGCGACTTCACGAGCGGACGGAGCAGGTCGGGTGCCCGAGTCCAAGAAGCGGAAGAAGGCGGTCTACACGCCGCCGCCGCCCCCGGGCGGGACGAACGTGCGCAAGCGCCGCCCGCCGAGCCCGCGCTGGCTGCCGCCGCTGATGCTGGCGCTGTTCGCGCTCGGCGTCCTGTGGCTCGTCGTCTTCTACATCACCGAGGCGCGCATGGGGGGCCTGCCGATCGCCAAGGACCTTCAGAACTGGAACCTCCTGGTCGGCTTCGGCTTCATCATCGCGGGCTTCGGCCTGTCGACGCAGTGGCGCTGACGGACTACTGACACCGGTGTAGTTCTCCCCAGCGGTTGTCCACACTGTGGACACTGTCAGGGCGTACGCAGGGCAGCCCTCGTCTGCGGGCCGGTGATGCCGTCCACGCGCAGGGCGTGGCGGCGCTGGAACGCGGTGACCGCCGCGACCGTCTGCGGGCCGTAGGTGCCGTCGACCGCGAGGTCGGCGCCGGACGCCACCAGCTGCGTCTGCAGGACCCGGACGTCCTCGCCGGTCGTGCCCAGGAGCAGCAGCCGGTCCCCCGGGCCCGAGGGCGCCGGCGGGGCCGTTGAGCTCGCCGCGCCGGCGACGACCAGCGCGCGGAACGGGTTGCGCCCTGCGCGGCCGAAAGGTGGCGCGGGCGGCGCGATGCGGGCCGCCTCCTCGGGCGTCATCGCCTCCGCGTCCCCAGGGGCGGGAGCCGTGACTCGCTCGGCGAACGGGTTCCTGCGTGCTGGGCCGGCCGCGCGCGGAGCGGGCACCGTGCTGTGCAGCGGCGCGTGCCCCGTCGCCACCGGCCCGGGCAGCACCACGGTCACGCCGACGGGCGCGACGGCAGCCGCGGACGAGGCGGCGACCGTCAGCGCGGTGGACCCCACCGCGACCGCGGCGACGAGCAGTCCGGCGCGGGCGAGGCGCCGGCGCTGCGGGCACGACAGCGCCGGTCCCCGGGGGGAGCGCACGACGCAGACAGGTGCCACACCCACGGTGTCGGCAGAACAGCCCCGACGGCCTACCGCCCGTCGGGGCTGCTCCGACATGGCCCGTTGTGACCGGGCCGGGAGTGCCTAGAGCAGCTCGAGGATGGTGGCGTTGGCCTGGCCGCCGCCCTCGCACATGGTCTGCAGGCCGTAGCGGATGCCGTTGTCCTTCATGTGGTGCACGAGCGTCGTCATGAGCCGCGCACCGGAGCCGCCGAGCGGGTGGCCCAGCGCGATGGCACCGCCGTTCGGGTTGACGGTCTTGTCGTCGGCGCCGATGTCCTTGAGCCACGCGAGCGGGACGGACGCGAACGCCTCGTTGACCTCGTACGCACCGATGTCACTCGCCTTCAGGCCGGACTTCTCGAACGCCTTGAGCGTGGCCGGCATCGGCGCGTGCAGCATCGGCATCGGGGCGACGCCGGCGAGCACGGCGGTGTGGATGCGCGAGAAGGCGGCGGCCCTGGGCCTCACGCCGATCGCGCGCATCCACACCGCTGTGCTCGCGGGCGTCGCGCCGATGCCGATGCTGCACGCGCCGATGCCCGCCACGCTGAA
>JBKJQM010000354.1:0-13339 GCA_046594005.1 Mycobacteriales bacterium | reverse complement strand
GCCTGACCCGCACCGCCTGACCCCCGGAGGACGCATGACCAGCACCACCCGCCCGATCGCCGCCAGCGGCACCTTCGCCCTCGGCGGGGACCTCACCGTCTCCCGCCTCGGCTACGGCGCCATGCGCATCACGGGCAAGGGCATCTGGGGCCCGCCCGCCGACGAGGACACCGCCGTCGCGGTGCTCCGCCGCGCCGTCGAGCTGGGCGTCGACTTCATCGACACCGCCGACTCCTACGGCCCGTTCGTGTCCGAGGACCTCATCCGGAAGGCGCTGCACCCGTACGACCACGTGGTGATCGCGACCAAGGGCGGGCTCACCCGCAGCGGCCCGGAGAAGTGGGAGCAGGTCGGCCGTCCGGAGTACCTGCGCCAGTGCGTCGAGATGAGCCTGCGCCGGCTCGGGCTGGAGCAGATCCCGCTGTGGCAGCTGCACCGCATCGACGCCCAGGTCCCGGTCGAGGACTCCCTGGGTGCGGTCAAGGAGCTGCAGGACGCCGGCAAGATCCAGCACATCGGCCTGTCCGAGGTCTCGGTCGCCGAGATCGAGCAGGCGCGCAAGGTCGTCGACGTCGTCAGCGTGCAGAACCTCTACAACCTCGGCAACCGCCAGTCCGAGGAGGTCCTGCAGTACTGCGAGCGCGAGGGCATCGGCTTCATCCCGTGGTTCCCCGTCGCCGCCGGCGACCTGGCCCGGCCGGGCGGTCTGCTGGACGAGATCGCCGCTGCGCACGAGGCGACGCACGCGCAGCTCGCGCTGGCCTGGCTGCTGCGCCGCTCCCCCGTGATGCTGCCGATCCCGGGCACCGGGTCGCTGGAGCACCTCGAGGAGAACTGCGCCGCCGCGACTGTCGAGCTGACCGACGAGGAGTACGACCGGCTGACAGCAGCCGGGGCCGCATAGGGTCACGCGCGTGCCGCAGCTCCGCGTCGGACTGGCCCAGGTCGACCCCGTCGTCGGCGATCTGCCGGGCAACGCCGACCTGGTCAGCTCCTGGACAGCGCAGGCCCTGTCTCGGGGCTGCCACGTCGTGGCGTTCCCCGAGATGGTCCTGACCGGCTACCCGGCCGAGGACCTCGTCCTGCGCGGCTCCTTCGTGCAGGCGAGCCTCGACGCCCTGGAGGCGCTGGCCCGCCGGCTCGCCGACGAGGGAGCCGGCGAGCTCGCCGTGGTGGTCGGCTACTGCGGGCGCAGCGAGACGCCGTCGCCCGCCCTCGGCCGGCCCGCCGGCGAGCCGCAGAACTCCGCGGCGGTGCTGTTCGGCGGCCGCGTCGTGTCGCGGTACGCCAAGCACCACCTGCCGAACTACGGCGTCTTCGACGAGTTCCGCTACTTCGTGCGCGGCGACCGGCTGCCGGTCGTGCGCCTGCACGGCGTCGACGTGACGACCGTCGTGTGCGAGGACCTGTGGCAGGACGGTGGGCCGATGGGCGTGGCCCGCTCCGCCGGCGCGGGGCTGGTCGTGTGCATCAACGGCTCGCCGTACGAGCGCGGCAAGGACGACCTGCGCGGCCCGCTGGCAGCCCGGCGCGCGGCGGAGTCCGGGGCGCACCTCGCCTACGTGAACTGCGTCGGCGGCCAGGACGAGCTGGTGTTCGACGGCGACTCGCTCGTCGTCGACCCGGCCGGCACGATCGTCGCGCGGGCCCCCCTGTGGGAGCAGGGCCTGATGGTGGTGGACCTCGACCTGCCGGCCGCTTGCCACGACTCGACCGGTCCGGTGGACGCCGGCGACGGCACGACGATGACCGTCGAACGCGTCACGCTGTCGACCGAGCCGCTGCCACGGTACGAGCCGGTCGTCCCGGGGATCGCCACCCCGCTCGGCGACGAGGCCGAGGTCTGGGGCGCACTGGTGACGGCGGTGCGCGACTACGTCGAGAAGAACCGCTTCCGGTCCGTCGTCCTCGGGCTGTCCGGCGGCATCGACTCGGCGCTCGTCGCGACGATCGCGTACGACGCCCTCGGCCCGGACCGGGTGCACGTCGTCGGCATGCCGAGCCAGTGGTCCTCGGACCACTCGGTCAGCGACGCGGAGGACCTGGCGCGTCGGCAGGGGCTGCACTGGTCGGTCATCCCCATCGCGCCGATGGTGGACGCGTGGCTCGCGTCCGTGCCGCTGACGGGGTTGTCGGTCGAGAACCTGCAGGCACGCGTCCGCGGCACGACGCTCATGGCGCTGTCGAACGAGCACGGCCACCTGGTCCTCACGACCGGCAACAAGAGCGAGCAGGCGACCGGGTTCTCGACGCTGTACGGCGACAGCGCGGGCGGTTTCGCCCCCATCAAGGACGTGCCGAAGACGCTCGTGTGGGCGCTCGCCCGGTGGCGCAACCGGATGGCCGTCGAGCGCGGCGAGGTGCCGCCGATCCCCGAGAACAGCATCGAGAAGCCGCCGTCGGCCGAGCTCGCGCCCGGCCAGCTCGACAGCGACCGGCTGCCGCCGTACGACGTGCTCGACCCGCTGCTCGACCTGTACGTCGAGCACGACAAGGGGCGCGGCGAGCTGCTGGCCGCGGGCTTCGACGAGGCGACCGTCGACCGGGTGATCTCGCTGGTGGACGCGGCCGAGTACAAGCGCCGACAGTCGCCGCCCGGCCCGAAGATCACCGGTCGCGCGTTCGGCCGGGACCGCCGGCTGCCCATCACCTCACGGTGGCGCGAGCAGGCGGCACCGACGGTTGCCGAGCCGGAGCAGGCGCGGCCGGAGTCGGGCTCCTAGAGCTCGGCCGCTCTGTCGGGGTCGTTGGCGTACTGGGACCAGGATCCGACGTACAGCCGCCCGCGCCCCAGGCCGGCGTGCTCCATGGCCAGCAGGTCGTGGCAGGCGGTGACGCCGGACCCGCAGTAGACGACGACGTCCTCGGCCCTGCTGACGCCGAGCTCCCCGTACCGCTGGCGCAGGACGTCGGCCGGCAGCAGCGAGCCGTCCGCGGCCAGGTTCGCCTTGCAGGGCGCGCTCTTCGCTCCGGGGATGTGGCCGGGGCGCGGGTCGAGCGGGTCCGGCGCGCCGGAGAACCGCTCGGCGGAGCGGGCGTCCAGCAGCAGGCGACCGCCCACTGCCTCGTCGACGTTCACGACCGCGCCGGCCGGCCACGGCACCGGCGTGAAGGACCTGCCACCAGCGGGGCTGGACCGCGCCGGCGGAGCTCCGTCCAGCAGCGCGGCCTCATGGCCGGTGACGCGCAGCATCCAGACGAGCCGCGCCGCGACGACCCCGCCCTCGTCGTCGAACGCGGCCACGACGTCCCCGTCGCCGACGCCGGCCCGCGTCATGCCCTCAGCGAAGTGCTCGGGCGTCGGCAGCGGGTGCCGGCCGTCCTGCGCGGTCGGGGGGCCGGCCAACCAGTGGTCGAGGTCGACGACGACGGCGCCCGCCGGAACCGGCCCGTCCGGCGCTCCACCGGGTCGGTCCCGGCGGACCTTCACGAGGACCGCGTCCGGGCGGTCGGCCAGCCAGGACGGCGGGACGACGGGCGGGGTCGTGAGCTCGGGCATGGGCGGACGGTAGTCAGAGCGCGGCGCGGCGCCGGCGGCCGACGAGCAGGGCGACCAGCGCCAGCGCCATGACGGCCGCGGCGCCCGAGTGCTCCAGCCCGGTCGCGGGCAGCTTCGCGCCGCCCGCCCCGGGCGCAGACGTCGGCGGTCGCGTCAGCCCCGGGCCGGTCGTCGCCAGCAGCGGAAGGGTGACCGCCATGCGGCCGATCTCGACCAGGGCGGGCACGTTGCTGACCTGGTAGTAGGGCGCGTCGTTCGCGGTCACCTCGACCTTCAGGCGGTGACCGGCCGGGAAGCGGTAGCCCTGCTGGTTGAGCTGGAAGCGCGCATGCACGTCCGGCCCGGGCAGGTCGACGCTGCGGTAGGTCCCGCGCGTCACCAGTCCCTGCGCACTGCCGTCCTCGGCGACGTCCCAGACCCGCACGTGCAGCTGGGTGTCCGGGGCAGTGGTCGCGAACGCGACGTCGATGACGGGCCCGCCCATCAGCACCACGTCCTGCGTCAGCGGGAACTCGTACGACGCGACGGTCGGGTCGACCTGCGCGGGGCGCAGGATCCGGCAGCCCCGGTAGGCACCCGGCAACGGCAGCGTCGCGGTGGTGATGGGGTCGCTGGCACGACCGCCGGGACCGGCCACGGCGCTCGACGTCGTACCCGGCTGCTCGCTGGTGAAGGTCACCTGGCTGGGGTGCAGCGCGTCCCAGGTCGGCGCTTCGGCGACACGCAGCGGCGCCCCGGGGTCAAGGCAGCGCGTGACCGTCGCTCCCACGTCGAACACCGGCCGGGTCGGTGTGCGGTCCGGCCGCAGGTAGTGGTCCATGAAGGCGTTCATGCGCAGGCGCGCTGCGTCCCACTCGTCCTGCCGCTGCGCGGTGTAGTCGTGCGAAGTCGCCGAGGAAGAGCTTGACCGGGTAGGCCTTGTCGGTCGCCTTGAGCATGTTGAGGACCTGCAGGGCCTCCATCGCCGGGAAGAGCGGATCGGTGAAGCCCTGGACGAGGTAGACCGGCACGCGCCCCTGGGGTGCGGTCGTCAGCGGTGACTTGAAGCCGCGGTAGACCTCGATGCCGCGGGACACCAGCGGGTCGGACTGCGCGAACGGGTTGCCCGCCAGCAGGCGCGCGCTGTTGGTCGTGATGTCGGAGTCGGCGTCGACCCCGGGCGGGCTGTAGAAGCCGCTCCTGGCGCCCGCGCCGTAGAGGCCGGCGATCGTGCCCGCGATGGGGACGCCGAAGGGAGCGGTGTGGTCGCCGTCCGACGGGGCCTGCCGCCAGCCGTCGGAGCCGCGTCCGTTCGGTGCGAGCACCTGGATCAGGTCGGCGAAGGTGTACATCGGCACGGCGGCTGCCCAGGTCAGGGACGTGCGCCCGTCCGGCGTGGTCCACGGGGCGAGCTCGCCGTTCTGCCTGCCGGCGCAGGGATCGGTCCCGAGGTCGGCGGGGACGGCGGCTCCACCGCACATGACCCGGTCTGCAAGCAGCGCACCGGACAGTGCCGGTCCGCCGCCGTACGACCCGCCCGTGATGGCCAGGCGACGACGGTCCGCCTGGCCGCTCTGGACCAGGCCGCCGGCCAGCCACTGGGCGTCCCGGACCTCCCAGCGCTTGTCGTCCAGGTGGATCCAGTAGTCGAAGTCCAGGCACTGCGGCGCCGGGGTCGACGGCGTGGCGCCTGCGGTGTCGGGGCCGCAGGAGTCCCGGAACCCGCGGGCGGTGTAGTTGACGACGGCGTAGCCGCGCGAGGCGAACCAGATGTTGTTCCAGCGGCTGTTGGTCTCCGGCCGCTCCTGCGACACCACCCGGTCGCTCTTGCCGGTCTCCTGCCAGACGGTCTTGTCGTCACCGAAGCCGTGCGCCATCACCACCGTCGGCAGCGGCGCGGCGCTTCCGCACGGCACGGTGACGTCGACGGAGAACGGCATGCCGTCGTACCCCGGGACGGTCCCGCTCCAGCGCGTGTAGCGGACGGGCGGCCGGTCCTTGCTCACGTGGTCTGTCGGCTCCAGCGCGGCGCCGGACAGGTCGCTGTACGGCATGGCCGTCCGGACGCACGGCTCAGCAGCGGATGCGGCGCCGACCGGCACGGCCATGGCGGCGACGAGCGCGACGACGGTGGACAGGCTGCGTAGGCGCACGCAGACGCGGGGACAGGCCATGCCCGAGGAGTTCGCCGCTCAGGCCGGGGTCCCTGCCGGAGTCGGCGGCCGTCCGGTGCGGGGACGCGGCGACGCCACCGCGAGCCCCAGCCGTCAGACGACCGCGCTCTCCGCCCGCGCGGCCGACAGCCGCTCCTCGGTGTCGGCGTCGGCGTGCGCCGCCGCCAGCCCGCCCTGGGCCCGCAGCGGGATCTCCTTGACGAGCAGCGTGAGGACGAATGCCGGGATGAGCGCGATGGCCACCGTGAGGAACACCGCCGACGTGGAGTCGGCGAAGCCCTGGAGCACCACCGAGCGGATCGCGGGCGGCAGGGTGTTGATGACCGAGCTGTCGTCGAGCGCGCTCGCGGAGCCGAAGCGGTCGATCACGGCCTGCGGCAGGCCGGCCGCGCGCGCCCGCTCCTGGATGTTGCCTGCCAGCGAGCCGAACAGGACGGCGAGCGAGGTCGCCGCACCGAGCGTTCCGCCGAGGGAGCGGAAGAACGTGACCGAGGAGGTCGCGACGCCCATGTCGCGGGGCGGCAGCGCGTTCTGCACGCTGATGACCAGGGTCTGCATGGACAGGCCGAGACCGGCGCCCATGAGGACCATGTAGAGCATCGCCTGCGGGATCGGGGTGTCGACGTCGAGCGTGGACATCAGCAGCAGCGCGACGAACATCAGCGCCGTGCCGATCGTCGGCAGCACCTTGTAGCGGCCGCTGCGCATCATCACGCGACCGGACACCGTGGACATCGCGAAGATGCCGACCATCAGCGGGATCAGCTGCAGGCCCGCCTCGGTCGGCGAGGAGCCGCGCACGATCTGCAGGTACAGCGGCAGCACGACCAGGCCGCCGAACATGCCGGCGCCGACGAGCAGCGACGTCACGCTGGTGATGCTGAAGACGCTGCTGCGGAACACGCGCAGCGGCAGGATCGCCGCCTCGCCGACCCGGCGCTCCCAGGCGATGAAGCCGACGAGCGAGCCGACCACGAGGACGAACAGCCCCACGGTCAGCACCGACCCCCAGCCCCACTCCCGCCCCTTCTCGGCGATCAGCAGGACCGGGACGACGGTGGTGGTGAGCAGCGCCGCGCCGAGGTAGTCGACGCGGGCCTCGCTGGTCTTGCGCGGCAGGGTCAGCCGCTTGGTGACCACGGCAAGGGCGGCCAGCCCGATCGGCACGTTGAGGAAGAAGATCCAGCGCCAGCCGTCCGTGCCGAGGATCGTCTCCTGGCCGGCGAACGCACCGCCGAGGACCGGACCGAGCACGCTGCTCGTGCCGAACACCGCCATGAACCAGCCCTGGTAGCGACCGCGCTCGCGGGGCGGCACGAGGTCGCCGACGATCGCGAAGGCCAGCGACATCAGGCCACCCGCGCCGAGGCCCTGCACCGCGCGGAACGCCGCGAGCTCGTAGATGGAGGTGGCGAACCCGCACAGGACCGAGCCGACCAGGAAGATGCCGATCGCGAACAGGTAGAACGGCTTGCGGCCGTACTGGTCGGACAGCTTCCCGTACAGCGGCGTCGAGATCGTCGACGTGATCAGGTAGGCCGTCGTGACCCAGGCCTGGGCCGTCTGGCCGTTGAGGTCGTCGGCGATGGTGCGCATCGCGGTCGACACGATCGTCTGGTCGAGCGCAGCGAGGAACATGCCGAGCAGCAGTCCGGACAGCACGAGCAGGATCTGCTTGTGGGTCAGGGTGCCGGGGGCGCTCGGGGCGTCCGTACGCGGTGCGGTGGTGGTCATGCGCTCTCCTGCGGGGCGGGGCGGGACAGGTCTCGGGGGGCGAGCGCGACCAGCACGTCGTCGACGATGCGGGCGGCGAGCTCGGGGCCGGGCGGCGGCTCGGTGCGGATGAGGTTGCGGTAGACCATCGGGCCGACCAGCAGGTCGACGGCGTAGTCCAGGTCGACGTCCGGCCGGACCACGCCCTCGTCGACGCCGCGCTGCAGCACGGCCACGAAGGCCGCGCGCCGGGGGTCGAGGACCTGCCGGCGGTAGCCGCGCATCAGGTCGGGGTTCTCGGCGCTGGCGCTGATCAGCCGCGGGAAGATCTTGCCGGCCAGCGACGACGTGCTCTTGCGCCGGATCGCCTCGAGCCGCGCGACCAGCTCGTCGCGGACGCTCGCACCGCGCACGATCTCGGCCGGCTCGGCGAGGGTGGCGACGGCGTCGATGACGAGCTGCTCCTTGCCGGAGTACCGCCGGTAGAGCGTCGCCTTGCCCACGCCTGCGAGCCCGGCCACCGCTTCCATGGTGATCGCGTCGTAGCCGCCCTCGGCGAGCAGCTGCAGGGTCGCGTCGGCGATCGCGGCGTCGAGCCGGGGGTCGCGAGGACGCCCGAGTTGACGAGGTGCGTCGGTGGACGTCGCGGTCATCGGGCCTCCTCCAGTTCGTGTACGGCTGCGTCTCGGATCGACGGTAAGGCCGGCACTTAGGAGACGCAACCGTTCCGGTACGCGTGCCGTACGTGAGCCGTGCCACACCCACCCGCTCGGGTACGGGTGGCACCCTTGTGGACGTCCGGGGACCGCTGCGCCCACCCGAGGGTGCTGGCCCCGAGTCGCAGGTCCCCTGGAGGCTGCCGTGCCCGAGAACGAGCTCCCCACCCTGTACGGCGGCGTCGCGGACCGCCGTGTCCGCACCAGCGACCTGGCCCGGGCCAAGGCCAGCGGCGAGCGCTGGGCGATGCTCACGTCGTACGACATGCTCACCGCCGGGATCTTCGAGTCGGCCGGCATCCCGGTGCTGCTGGTCGGCGACTCGGCCGGCAACAACGTCCTCGGCTACTCCACGACGGTGCCCGTCACCGTCGACGAGCTGCTGCCGATGGTGCGCGCCGTCGTCCGCTCCACGACCCGGCCGATGGTCGTGGCCGACCTGCCCTTCGGCTCCTACCAGGCCGCCCCCGAGCAGGCGCTCGCCACGGCGGTGCGCTTCCTGAAGGAGGGCGGCGCCCAGGCGGTGAAGCTCGAGGGCGGCGCCCGCGTCGCGCCGCAGATCGAGCTGCTCGTCTCGGCCGGCGCCCCGGTCATGGGCCACGTCGGGCTGACCCCCCAGTCCGAGCTGGTCATGGGGCTGAAGGTCCAGGGTCGGGGCGAGGCGGCCGACGCGCTGCTCGAGGACGCGCGCGCCGTGCAGGACGCCGGCGCCTTCGCGGTCGTGCTGGAGGCGGTGCCGGCGGACCTGGCCGAGCGCGTCACGAAGGAGCTGACGATCCCGACCATCGGCATCGGCGCCGGCGCCGGCTGCGACGCGCAGGTGCTCGTCTGGACGGACATGGCCGGCCTGACGCCGGGCGCCCCGCTGACGTTCGTCAAGCGGTACGCCGACCTGCGCGGCGTGCTGACCGAGGCGACGCGGGCGTACGCCGACGACGTGCGCGAGGGCCGCTTCCCCGGCCCGGAGCACAGCTTCAGCTAGCCCGACCAGGTCGGTCGGCACGTCCGCGCAGGACCGCAAGCGCCGTGGCAGCCAGCCACAGGTGGGCCACCAGGAAGCCGGCCCGCTGCAGGGCACCCGAGACGGCCTCGGCCGGCACGGTGCCGAGCAGGCATCCCGAGGCGAGCAGTCCGGCCACCACCGCCACGACGCGAGCGCGACCGCGCAGCGACGGTGCGGCGAGCAGGGGCAGCACCGACAGGGAGACGTAGCCGGTCGAGCCGAAGGCCAGGTGCAGGACGTCCTGCCGGCCGCCGCGGACCTCGCCGAGCGGGGACGCGGCCGCGCCGAGGGTCGCCACCGCGGCGAGCAGCAGTGCGACCCGCGGCGCAGGTGGCAGCAGGCCGGCGAAGGCCAGCGCGCCGGCGGAGAACGCGACGAAGGCCGCCGTCATCACCGCGGACGTCATGGCGCCGTCGCGCTGCAGCTGGCTGATGCTCTGCCGTACGGGGTCGAAGCCCTCGGTCGCCAGACCGCTGCCCACCCAGGCCGCCGTCAGGACGACGATGCCGGTCAGGCAGGCCAGCGCCCGGAGGCGGTCAGCCACCGAGCTGCCGCAGCAGCAGGTCGCGGGCCTCGACGAGCGACGGGCCGTACCAGGTGAGGTGCCGGCCGCTGACCAGCGCGGCGCGGACGCCCGGGAACGCCTCCGGTCCGTCGTCGGCGTGGAAGGCGTACGGCTCGTCGGGCAGCAGGACGAGGTCGTGCGGCGGCAGAGCCGCCGGGTCGATCCGCGGGTAGCGGTCCGGTGAGTCGGCCAGGGCGTTGTCGACGCCGAGCCGGCTCAGAACGTCGCCGGTGAAGGTGTCCCGCCCGACGGCCATCCAGGGTCGCCGCCAGATCGGGACCACCGCGGTCCGGCGCGGTCCGGGCGCGGGCCCCGCCCAGACGTCCATGGCCTGCTCGAGCCACGGCGGCCGCGCCAGGCCGCAGGCGCCCAGCATGCGCTCGAGGGAGGTGAGCGCCTGCGGGACCGTCTCCGGCGCCGTGGTCCAGACCGCGCACCCGGCTGCCCGCAGGTTGTCGAGGTCGGTCGCGCGGTTCTCCTCCGCGTTGGCCAGCACCAGGTCCGGCCGCAGGGCCAGCACCGCCTGGACGTCGGGGTTCTTGGTGCCGCCGATCCGCTCGACGTCGAGCTCCGCCGGGTGGGAGCACCACGCGGTGGCGCCGACCAGCAGCCCCGGCGCGGTGACGGCCACCGCCTCGGTGAGGGACGGCACCAGCGAGACGACGCGGCGTACGTCCGCCGGCACCTCGACCGGACGGCCGAGGTCGTCGATCACACGTCGGTGACGCGCAGCCCGGCGTGCGCCTTGTAGCGCCGGTTGACCGAGATCAGGTTGGCGGTCAGGGCCTCCACCTGGTGGGCGTTGCGCAGGCGCCCGCCGTAGACGCCGCGCATCCCGGGGATGCGCCCGGCCAGCGCCTGCACGACGTCGGTCGCCTCGCGGTCGTCGCCGAGGACCAGGACGTCGGTGTCCACCTCGTCCACCGCCTCGTCCAGCAGCAGCACCGCGCTGACGTGGTGGAACGCCGCCACCACGCGACTGTCCGGCAGCACCGCCGCGGCCTGCTGCGCCGCGCTCCCCTCCTCGACCGGCAGCGCGAAGGCGCCCTGCTTGTCGAAGCCGAGCGGGTTGACGCAGTCGACGACGACCTTGCCCGCGAGCTCGCCCGCCAGAGCCTGCAGCAGCTCCTTGTGGCCGTCCCAGGGCACGGCCACGACCACGACGTCGCCGGCCCGCGCCGCGCCGGCGTTGTCCTCGCCGCGCACGCCACCCGGCAGCTCCGCGGCTGCTGCCTGCGCGCGTGCGGCGTCGCGGGAGCCGAGCACCACCGCCTGCCCGGCCAGTGCGAGCCGGCGGGCCAGGCCGCGGCCCTGCTCGCCGGTCCCGCCGAGGACGGCCACGACCAGACCGGCGACGTCGGGGGCGGGAGCGGCGGCGGGCGGAGCAGCGGGGTCAGGGGTGGTCATGCCCCCATCCTGGCAGCGGTGGTCGTCGGGCGCCCGGCACGGGGAACAGGTCACGAAACGGTCCCCGCCGGGCAGCAGGAGTCCGGGGTCCGGCGGCGAAAGAGGCCGTGACAGCTCGCCACGAGCGAGCAGACGAGCGCGAACAGGCGCTCGGCGGGACGGCAGGAGGAGCGGACGTGGAGCAGGACGGACAGGTGCCGGCGCCCCGCCGTGCCGCGCCGCCGCCGTTCCGCCGGCCCGCCCGTCGCAGGGCGCCGAGCCCCGTCGACGTCCCCCGGGTGGCCGACATCAGCGAGCTGCTGAGCGAGATCGACGCCCTGCGCACCTCCCTCTCGACCGACCTGAGCCTGGCGGCCGCCGCCCTCGAGGCCGGCGCCGACGACCTGGCCGCCGAGCTGGTCGACGGCGAGCTCACCGCTCTGCACGCCTTCGAGGCCAGCGCCCTCGGCCACCTGCGCGCCCTCGACACGACCGACGCCCTCGAGGTGGGGGCGCCCCGCCCGCGCCGCCGGCACCGCCGCATGCTGCCCGCGGCACCCGTGCTCGCCGCGGCCGCAGCGCTGATCGGCGTCCTCGGCGGCGTCGGCTCCGGCAGCGGCCCCGCGAGCCCGGCCCCCGCCATGACCAGTGCCGCCGCCGCGAGCTGGGAGCTCAACCGGCTCGCCGACGAGGGCGCGCCGGCCGGCGAGCTGCGCGAGGCCGCCGAGGAGCTCAACGACCGGCTCGCCGCGCTGGTCGCCGTCGCCGACACGAACCCGGCCGCGGCCCAGCAGGCGCTTCTCCTGCTGCGCGACACGACGCAGGTCCTCAACGCCGCGGGCCAGCCCGGTGAGCTCGCCGGCGTGCTCCGCCAGACGCGCGAGCTGGTCGCCCAGCTGACCGCGGTGCTGCCGAAGGTGCCGCGGACCGGTCGCCCCGCCGTACGCGTGCCCGGTCCTCCGCGCATCGCGGTCGAGCCGCGCCGGACCGCTCCCGCGCAGGAGGACAGCCGCACCGCGACGAGCTCCCGCTCCGCCTCCTCGCCCGCCGCTACGCCCGCACCTCAGTCGGCGCCCACCGCCGCGCCCGCTCCCCAGCCGTCCCCGGCCAGCAGCCCGTCGGCGTCGCCGACACCCGCCCCCAGTTCGGGGCCGCTCTTCCCGACCGACGGCACCAGCCTGCCGGGCGCCTCCTAGACCGCGCCTGCTAGCCCTCGCCGCCGCTCACGCGGCGGAACAGGACCTTGCGCTGCGCCGGGTCGACCTGCACCAGCTCGACCTCGACCTGCTCGCCGAGCGGGAGGTCCGCGCCCTCGCACCGGGCCCGCACAGCGGGCTCGCGCAGCTGCACGACGCCGCCCTTGGCGCTGCTCTCGACGACGACGGCGGCGAAGCGCTCGCCGAGGCGCGGCGCGAGGACCACGGCCTCCGCCGCGTCGACGACGGCCCGCTCCAGCGCGTTGGCCCGGCGGGTCGCGGCGGCCATCAGCTCGGGCAGCCGGGGCAGCGCCTCGCGGGCCCACGCCGGCACCGGCTCCCCCGCGCAGACGGCCAGGCAGACCTCGCCCACGTGGCGGTCCGCGAGCCGGCGCAGCGGAGCGGTGCAGTGGGCGTACGGCAGCGCCACGGCGCTGTGCAGCGGCTGCGCGGGCACCTCGCCGTCGAACGCGGTGTAGCCGGCGCCCCGCAGCAGGCGGGTGGCCAGGGTCAGCAGCGCGGCTGCTGCCGGGACCGTCGCATCCAGCGCCGAGACCACGTCGCCGTACGCCGTGCCCTGCGGCCACGCCAGGCCGAGGGCGAGGGCGCTGCGGCGCAGGGCCTCGACGTCCTTCGCGGGCGGCGGGGGCAGCGTCCGGAGCAGGCCGATCTTCGCGCCGAGCATGAGGCCGGCGGCCGCGGTCCCCGTGAGCAGGCTGATCTGGGCGTTCCAGGCCTCGACGGGCAGCTGCGCCCGCAGCTCGAGAGCCGGACGGCCAGCGGCGTCGACGACGACCTCCTGCTCCGGCGTCGGCAGGTCGACCGCGTCCCGGGCGCGGGCCAGCTCCTGCCTGAACCGGCCCACCTCGCGCAGCAGCTCGAGCAGCTCCCCCGCGGTGCCGGCGTCCAGCTGTGCCTGCACGCCCTCGTAGTCCAGCCGCGCCGTCGAGCGCACCCGTGCCCGCCGTACGGCTGTGCCCGTCAGCTCCCCGGTCGCGTCCAGGTCGAGCTCCCACAGCAGCGCGGGGCGCACCTGGTCGGGCAGCAGGCTGGCCGCGTCCTCACCCAGCACCGGCGGGTGCAGGGGCGTGCGGCGGTCGGGGGCGTA
>JBKJQM010000337.1:0-8766 GCA_046594005.1 Mycobacteriales bacterium | reverse complement strand
GCCAGGCGTCGTACGCGGGCCCGGAGGCGGTGCCGATGGCACGCGCGAGACCCTCCTGCCGCGCCTCGTCGGCCCGGGCGGCGCCGTCGTGCAGCTCGGCCGCGAGGGCCGGTCCGCCCTTGAGCGAGCCGGCCATCCGGACCAGGCGGGTGACCATGTAGTCCGCGGTGTGCGGGCCGTAGGAGGTGAGCGCCTTGCGGTAGGACTCGCGGCTCTGGTACTCGCGGTAGGACACGGTGTAGCCGTTGTAGTCACCGGCGTGCCCGAGCCCGACGGGCAGCGCGAAGCCGCGCTCGGCAGGCAGCTCCTCCTTGGTGAAGTTGCCGAGGATCAGCGCCGGGTCCGAGGGCTCGCTCAGCGCGACCGCGAGGTTCTCCGGGCTGTCCCAGCCGGCCGCGTCGTTGTGCACCTGGGCGCGCATCCGGTCGTACGCCGCCCTGCTCACCGGCTTGTTGTTGCAGACGAAGTCGGCACCGGCCGGGACGCAGCTGGCGCTCCAGTCGTAGCCGTCGAAGATGTCCCCGCCGACCCGGTTGGTACGGCTCTCCAGGTTGAGGATCAGGTCGACCTGCGCCTCGCAGGCGCAGGAGGCCAGCAGCACCTCGCCGAACCTGAACACCTGCAGCTTCAGGCGGGTGTTCTCCTCGACGGCCGGGTAGCCCGGTGCGGCGTACTGGTCCGGCACCGGCACGCCGTGCAGCTCCAGGTTGCTGACGACGGGGTTGTCCTGGGCGGGGGTGCCGGCGCGCTCGCAGTCCGGTGCGACACCGACCCCGGGGTTGCCCTCGAGGGTGGTCGAGGTGTTGCAGTTGCCGACGCTCGGATAGGGGTGCGACAGCGGGCCCGGCACCCACGCGGTGAGCGCCTGCACGGGGAAGCTGCTCGACCACGGGACCTGGGCCTGGTCGGTCGCGGCCTGCTCGAAGCCCGCGACCACGGCGTCGGCCATCAGCCGCGCGCCGCGCTCCATCTGCGCGTAGCCGGCGTGCGCGAAGGCCCGCAGCGTGCCGTCCGGCAGGGTCGTGAAGGTGTCGCTGCGCTCGTACGGGCCCTCGGCGCTGCCGACGTCGCCCTGGCTGAACACCAGCGGTGCCCCGGTGTCGCGCTCGACGAAGCGCTCCAGCGGGCCGAGGTAGTCGGCGGTGGTGAGCCCGTAGCCGTCCAGGCTCTCCGGGTGCTCGCCGAAGTTCATCCAGGTCGCGATCGGGCCACCGTGGCCGCGGCCCTTGCGGCCGCCACCGGACAGCGCGTCGAAGCGCATCACGACCAGGCCGGTGTCGCCGAACTCGCGCGGGTAGCCCGCGGGGGAGCCGTCGTCGGCGGTCGCCGGACCGACGACGTTGCCCTTCATGGCGCTGAAGGGCACGGTCGTGGCCGCCATCCGGGCCGGCTGCAGGTCCTGCTCGGCAGCGACGACCGCGTCCCGGATGGCCCGCGCCTGGTACTCGAACATCCGCTGGTCGAAGACGTCCTGGAAGACGAACACCCCTGGCGAGGTCGTCGTGTAGTACGGCGAGGAGTGGTTGTGCGACGCGGTGTACAGGATGTCGTCGTAGCCGACCTGGCTGCCCGCCTCGGCGAGCAGCTGGCCGGCCCGGCGCAGCAGCAGGTCCTGCGCGAGGTAGTCGTCGCTCTTGAGCAGCGCCACCCGCCGGCCGTCCAGCGCCTCCACGACGATCGCGCGCACGCTCAGCCGCGAGTCGACGCCGTACGACTTCTCCTTGGCGTGCGAGAACTGGTGCGGGTCGACCTCGCCCGAGCCGGCGAGGTTCTCCGCCAGCGACGTGTTCTCCGGGGCGTACTGCCCGGCAGCCGCGCCGACCGCCCAGGTCGCGTCGGCGATGCCGACCCCGGCCCGGATGGTCCGTGCCGGGGCGCCCTGCTTGGCCAGCGCGACGGTCGGCACCGCCACACCGACGAGGGCGAGGGCGGTCAGGACGGCGGACAGGCGTGGCAGGCGCATGTCACAGGAGTTTCGACAGAGGTGCCCGTTCCTCCCGCCGGGTGGCCCACGAAGCCGCGCCCACCCCGTTGTGACGCGTCACGACAGCGGCCGGATGAGCAGCACCTGCGCGGTGTCAACGGTCGGCAGCTCGACGGTGAGGCCGCGGCTGAGCTGCGCGGAGGTCGCGGTGCCCACCACCGTGCCGCTCGGCGCCTCGACGAGCTCGAACACGCGGCCGGCCGGCACCCCGCGCAGCGGCACGCTGACCGAGCCGGTCGTGGCCGACTGCCGGAAGACGGCCACCGCGCCGCGGGCCCGCTCGGGGTCCCAGGTCTGCAGGCCGGTCCACCCCTTGTCCAGGGGGTCGGCGAGCAGCGGGTAGGTCACGCCCTCGGTCAGCAGGTCGCGGTGCTCGGCGTGGAAGCGCGCCCAGGGCGCCGCGGCCTCGACGACGGCT
This sequence comes from Mycobacteriales bacterium, assembly GCA_046594005.1. Lineage (GTDB taxonomy): Bacteria > Actinomycetota > Actinomycetes > Mycobacteriales > SCTD01 > SCTD01. The sequence continues at coordinate 6,364 of JBKJQM010000337.1, read as the reverse complement.
GCCGGGAGGCTGCGCAGGTCGCCGAAGAAGGTCGGGTGCGACAGCAGCGCGCCGGCCATGAGCGTGTCGACGGGGAAGCGCTCGTACTGCCTGCCGCCGAGGAAGTGCTGACCGAGCGACTCGCTCGGGATGAACGGCGCGAGGTCCCAGAGGTTGTGCAGCAGCCGGTCCGGCGACGGGGTGCCGTTCTGGAACCACGACGGCCCGCGGGTCACCGAGGCGAACGGGAAGAGCCGGTAGTCGTTGGTCTCGTCGATCTGGAAGGTCACGGTCGGGAAGTCGGCCTTCAGGCGGTCGAGCATCGCGACGAACGCGTCCTGGTAGTCGTGCAGAGTGCCCTGGCCGGCGCAGTCGACCCACATCAGGAAGTCGAACTTGAAGTAGGCGACCTGCCACTCGTTGATGGCCTCGCGCAGCCGCGCCTCGACGTGCGGGATCGCCCGCGGGCCCCAGATCCCGATGCCGGCCTCGTTCGAACCGCCGTCCGGGTCGGCGAGGTTGGCCAGCGCGGTGCCCTGCCCGATCGGCGTGCACGCCCAGTCCGGGTGCGCCCGGTAGGTCGCGGAGGCGGGGTTGAAGTGCATCGGGCTCATCCAGAGCCCGAGCTTCATGGGCGCGATCGCCCGCCGCACGGCGGTGAACGAGTCGTCCGGGAAGCGGGGCGGGAACGACGTGCCGTCCGACCGCGGTTCGCGGTGCTGCGGTGAGTCGGGCTCCCAGTCGCCGGACACCGCCTGCCAGCCGTCGTCGAGGATGAAGGTGTCGATGCCGAGCGAGCGCGCGACAGGTGCCGTCTGCAGCACGGTGGCGTAGTCCATGTCGTCCTTGGCGCCGGTCGAGATCCGGTCGCTGTCGGTGCCGTTGGAGTTGAACGTCAGGTCGTGGGCGTACGGCGCGAGCCGGTGGTCGCGCAGGTACCGCCCGAACTGCCAGGGCTCGTCGACGTCCCGGTCGCTGCCGAAGCCCAGGAAGGCCGCGTCGAGGGCGAACGGCTGCCCGGCCGCCAGCAGCCGGTGCCGGGCCGGGGCGTCGGTCGGGTTCTCGGCGTGACCCTGCTCCTCGAGAGGGCCGAGGGACAGCACGTCGCGCGAGTAGTCCACGACCAGCGAGCCGGTCGTCCCGTCGTAGGAGGCGCGCGAGGACGGCAGGTCGTTGCGCTCGGCGACCAGGAAGGCGGTGCGACCGTCCGGCCGCGCCAGCGACAGCCACTGCCCCGCTCCCTGCAGGGCCGTCCCGGCCGGCGCGGTACGGGTGTCGCGCCAGGTGCCGGCGTGCGGGTCGCCGACGCTGAGCTGGGGCCCGGCCCAGCCGGGTTCGCGCCAGTCGGCGCCGGCCCGGAAGGCGTGCAGCACGGGCGCGGCCGCGCCGACACCGGCCTCGTCCAGCGTCGCTCCCCGCAGGGCGAGCGGGACCGCCGGCACGATCGTGGTCTGCGTCCGGAACCCGGCGATCCCGTCGTAGGCCTCCACCACCCGCGTCCCGGTCAGGCCCGGCACGCCGGTCAGCGCCATCGAGACCTGCAGCCCGCCGCGATCCAGCCGGCGGACCGTGACCTCGTCCACCGTGAACTGCTCGCTGCCGATCGTCGCCGCGCCGACCGTGAGCGAGAAGTCCCGGGAGCCCGCGCTCCACAGGTGGTCGCGGCCGCGCTTGTCGACGAGCGCCGTCGTGCGCAGCGCCGCCCGCGACCAGCGGCGCTCGGCCACGGCGTTGCCGAGCACGACCTCGGCGTCGGTGACCCGGACGTAGACGCTGCCGCCGCGCGTCGTGCCGGTGCCGTCGCCCGTCCGCTGACCGGCCCAGACGGGGGTCGTGCCGGCGAGCAGGGCGACGGCGGTGCACAGGAGCGGGAGTCGGCGCATGGCAGGGCACTTCGGCGCCGGGTGGGTGATCTCCCGCCGGGTGGCCCACGAAGCCGCGCCCACCCGGTTGTGACCTGTCACCACGCCGCGTCCGGAGGTAGGGCACAGTGCGACCCGTGCCGGACAGCCTCTACGAGCGCGTCGCGGGGCAGCTCCCCGCGCTGGCCCGGCGGATGATCACGACGTTCCGCGACGAGGTCCCGCTGTACGCGCTGCTGCCCCGGGAGCAGCTGGACGGGGAGGTCCTCGGGATCTGCGAGCAGAACCTGCAGGCCTTCTTCGCCACGCTCGTCGAGGACCGGCCGCCGACTGCGCAGGAGCTCGCCGAACCGCGGGCGTCCGCGGCGCGGCGCGCCCAGGAGCGGGTACCGCTGGCCGCGGTGCTGACCGCCTACCACATCGGCGGGCGGATCGGCTGGGCCGCGCTCGTCGCCGAGGCGCGACCCGACGAGACGGCGGGGCTGCTCGCGGCCGCCGGCCGCGTGCAGCGCTACATCCAGGCCGTCACCCTGGAGGTGGCCACCAGCTACCTGCACGAGCAGCAGGCGATCTCGGGCGAGGAGGGCGACGCGGTGCGCGCCCTCGTCGAGGCGCTGCTGGCCGGTGGTCCGGCCGAGGTGCTCGCCGAGCGGCTCGGGCGACGACTGGCCTCCCGGTGGGTGGTGCTGGCCCTGGACCTCGGTGCCCATCCCGACGAGGCGATCTCGGGAGCCGTCGCCGCCCGCCGCAAGGTCCGCCGGGTGCAGGCGTGCCTGGACGGACACGTGGGTGAGCCGGTCCTCGGCCGCCTGCACGCGGAAGGCGGCCTGGTGCTGCTGCCCGAGCGGGAGCGCTCGCTGGCGGAGCTGACGGCGGAGCTGATCGCGGCCGCCGGCGCCGCCGTGCGGGTCGGGGCGGCCCAGCCCTGCGCGGGCGAGGGCATCCCGGCCGCCGCCGCGCAGGCGCGTGAGGTGCTGCGGCTGGCCGGCCCGGAGCCGGGCCCGTACGTCCTGCGCGACGTCCTGCTGGACTACCAGCTCAGCCGGCCGAGCGAGGCGCAGGCCCAGCTCGCCGCGCTGCTCGACCCGCTCGACCGCTTCCCCGACCTGCTGCTGACGCTCACCAGCTACCTCGAGCAGGACCTCGACCGCCGGCGCACGGCGGCCCTGCTGCACGTGCACCCGAACACGCTGGACTACCGGCTCAAGCGCGTCGTCGAGCTGACGGGCCTGGAGCCCACCACCACCCGCGGGCTGCAGCTGCTGGCCGGCGCGGCGGCGGCCCGCCGCCTGGGTTTGTGACGGAGCCCAGAACGCGGGGCTGACGTCCGTGCGGCTGTCAGCAGGGACGCACCGGCGGGCGCCGAAGACGAACCCCATGCGCAACGCCTCCGTGCCGCGGCTGCTCGCCGGCGTCACCGCTGCCGTGCTCCTCGCCGCCGCCGCCCCCGTGCTGGCCGACCCCCCGGACCGGGCGGCGCCGGACCTCGCCCAGCACGTCGACCCGATGGTCGGGACGCTGGCGCCCGGCTTCACCGTCCCCGGGGCGGCGACGCCGTTCGGCATGACGCAGGTGTCACCGGACACGGGCGGGCCGGTCGCCTACAGCGGCTACAGCTGGCAGGACCCGCGCATCCAGGGCTTCAGCCATGTGCACCTGTCCGGGCCGGGGGTCAAGAAGGCCGGTGACATCCCGCTGCTGCCCACGACCGGGCCGGTCACCAGCAGCGACCCGCAGTCCTACGCCTCGGCGTACGACCACGCGACCGAGCGCGCGCAGGCCGGCTACTACGGCGTGCGACTCGCGTCGTACGGCATCGACGCGGAGCTGACCGCGACGACGCGCACGGGCGTGCAGCGCTACGCCTTCCCACCGGCCGCGCAGGCCAACGTGCTGCTGGACGTCGGTCGCTCCGTCGAGGGCGTGCACGCCTCCTCGCTCGAGGTCGTCGACGCCGACACCGTCCGGGGCTGGTCGCGCGGCCGCTACCCGGTCTTCTTCGAGGCCGACTTCAGCCGACCCTTCAGCAGCTTCGGCACCTGGACGGGCGCGGCCCTCTCCCCGGGCAGCCGCACCGCGACCGGCACCGGCGCCGGCGGCTGGGTGTCCTTCGACGCGCTCACCGACCGGGAGGTCACCGTCCGGGTCGGCATCTCCTTCGTCGACGCCGCCGGAGCCCGGCGCAACCTCGACGCCGAGACCGGCAGCTTCGACGCCGTGCGCGCGCAGGCGCGGGCGGCCTGGAACCGCGAGCTCGCCAAGGTGCAGGTCACCGGGGGGACGCCGCTGGACGTGCGCACCTTCTACACCGCGCTCTACCACTCGCTGCTGCACCCGAACACCTTCAGCGACGTCGACGGCCGCTACGTCGGCTTCGACGGTGCGGTGCACGCGGCGGCGGGCCGCACCCAGTACGCGAACTTCTCCTCCTGGGACACCTACAAGGCGCAGAACCAGCTGCTGGCGACGCTCTGGCCGGACCGCTACCGCGACATGCTGCTGTCGCTGCTCGCCGACGCACGCGAGGGCGACCACCTGCCGCGCTGGGGGGAGCAGAACCTCGACGCCGCCCACATGAGCGGCGACCCGGTGATCCCGATGGTCGTCGACGGCTGGTGCCGCGGTGTGCTGTCCGACGTCGACCCGACGCTGGTCACCGAGCTCTACGGGGAGCTGCAGGAGCTCGTCGCACGGCGCGAGAAGACCTGGCACGACAAGGGATACCTGCCGCTCCAGACCTCCAGTCGTGGCGCCGGGACAACGCTGGAGTACGGCGTCGCGGACTTCGCGCTGGCGCTGCTCGCGCACTCGCGCGGCGACGCGGCCCAGGAGCGGGCTTCGCTCGCCGACGCCGGCGCGTTCCGCCGGCTGCTCGACCCGGAGACCCGCTGGGTCCGGCCGCGCAACGACGACGGCTCCTGGCTGACGCCGTTCGACCCGGCGCTGGACGAGACCGGCTTCCAGGAGGGCAACTCCTGGCAGTACTCCTGGCTCGCCCCGCACGACGCGCGCGGGCTGTTCGACCTGATGGGCGGCGACGCCGCGGCCGTGCAGCGGCTCGACACCCACTTCAGCGAGGCGGCCGGCGCGGTCGTGCCGGTGGCGGTCGCGGAGGCCCAGACTCGCGCGACGCTGTTCGGCCTGGCCTACCGCACCAACCAGTACGCGCCCGGCAACGAGCACGACCTGCAGACCTCGTGGATGTACGCCCACGCCGGCCAGCCGAGCAAGGTGCAGTCGGTCCAGCGGCAGGTGCAGGGGGTGTTCCGCCCGACGATCGATGGCCTGCCCGGCAACGACGACCTCGGCTCGCTGTCCGCCTGGTACGTGATGAGCGCCCTCGGCCTGGGTCCGGTCACGCCCGGTGCGCCGCTGTACGTCCTGGGCAGCCCGGTCTTCGAGACCGCCGTGCTCGACCTGCCGGGCCGCCGCGACGTGCGGATCGAGGCGCCGGGAGCCTCGCTGACCGGCAAGTACGTGCAGTCCGCGACCCTCGGCGGCCGGGCGCTGGACCGGGACTGGCTCACGCAGGGCGAGCTGCGCAAGGGCGGGACGCTGCGCCTGCAGATGGGAGCCACGGCCTCGAGCTGGGCGGCCGGCGGAGCGCGGCCGCCGTCGCTGTCCGACTCCACCCTCGACGCGTTCGGGTGCGCGCCGTGACCCGCCTGGACCGACGTCGCTTCCTGCAGCTCGCCGCCGGAGTCGGAGCCGCCTCGGCGATCGGCCTGCCGACGCTGGCCCTCGCGGACGGCACCCGCCGCCCGAAGGGGGAGTGGATCGCGGGCGACTTCCACTGCCACAGCACCTACAGCCACGACGTGTGGAGCGGGCCCGGCGACGACAACACCGGCACCGAGGAGGCCTACACGTACGGCCACACGCCCGGCGAGCAGATCGCGCTGGCCGAGCTGCGCGGGCTGGACTTCCTCGCCATCACCGACCACAACCGGGTGGAGTCGCTGCGCGCGCCCGACTACCGCAGCGACTCCCTGGTGCTGCTGCCCGGCTACGAGCACTCGCTGCCCGGCTCGGACCACTGCGGCGTGTTCGTGCCGAGCGTCGCGGCGCTGCCGGGCGTTATCGTGTCCGGCGCCGGTACCGCGGCGTTCCTCGACGAGGTGCACGCCCGTGGCGGCATGGCCGTCGTGAACCACCCCTTCTACGGCAACCGCGAGGACGGCGAGGCGCTCGCCTGGGACGCGTCGATCGCCGACTCGCTGCGCTTCGACGCCGTCGAGGTCTGGAACAGCATGTGGCTGACGCGCTACGACACCGTGCCGCTGTACGAGCCGGACAACGACCTCGCCGTCCACTGGTGGGACGAGAACTTCGCGTCCGCCCGCCGGGGGACCGCGCTGGGTGGCAGCGACAACCACTGGCGAGACCTGGACGCGAGCGCCGGCGTGGGTCAGCCGACGACGTGGGTCTACGCCCCTGCCCGCACCGCTGCCGGGGTCATCGCCGCGGTCCAGGCCGGGCGTACGACGGTGTCCTGGCAGCCGCCCGGGCTCGGCGGCCCGGTC